>CBFGJO010000010.1:0-39630 GCA_965649125.1 Caldifarciminota bacterium
CAAGATGGACAAAAAGTGAAGTTGATTTAAATATGATTTTTGAAAATGGTGATGAGTATCATATCAAGAATTTTGGCATAGGTGTTTTAGTATTAGGGATATTTGGGCGATTTAATAATTTTTTAACTGGAGGGATAAATTTTTATTTATCAAAAGTATTAGAAATAGGTGAATTTTATAAATGGGGAGGTGATAGAGTTCAAACAGAGGTAGAAAGATATGGGAGAGGATTTGGAGCTTTTTTAAGTCTGGAAAGTAAAAAAGGAATAAAAAGTTTTTATCCTTTTATAAAAATAGAGGTGGGTTCAAGTAAAGAATATAAAAATAATTCTTTTTTGCTATGGGTAAGAAAAGTAAATTTAAATTTAAGAGGAATATATTTAGGAATAAAATTTAGAATAGGAGGTGTAAAATGAAGATTTTAATTGGATTAATTTTTTTGTTATTTCCCATTTCTTTGGGTATTGCTCAGGAAAAAGGAGAAGAGAAAACTAAAAAACAAACCTTTTTAAATAGATTGAGTATAGGAATTGGATATAGTGGTGGAATATGTTGCACAGGAAAAGATTTACAGCCATCATACTCTTCGGAGATGATCCCGCCTCCGCCAATATATTGGCTGAATTCAATAGAAGGGAGCATTAAATTTTTATTGAAAGAGAGAAAAAAGATAGAAGTTGGGATAGGGTATGGGTGGGCAGGTTTAAATGACAGAGATGGATGGGGTTCATCTTTTCAACTACCTGATTCTACAAAAGGGTATGTGGGAGGAGGAAGCGATGTTTATATTCATAGAATAAGAATTTTTGCTGAAGACATGCATAAACCAAATGTTGGATTTGAGATAGGATACACGCGTCTTAAAACCATAGAGAGACTGTCCTATCATAGACCAAATCAAAATCGGATAACTATTGATAAAAGGGTGATAAGACACTGTATAGGGGGTGGGATGTATTTATTTTTTAAGAAATTGTTAAAAAGGCAGGACGGAACTCCAATTTGGGTTATATATGGAGGAGGAAAGTATGCTTGGGATTTTGAGATTTTTAACAATTCTCCATTTAAATGGACAAAAGCTGAGAAAAAAGTTAATGTAAATTTTTCAGGTGTATATATAGGGATAAAACGAATATTTGGAGGTGTAAAATGAAACGTGTAATTACATTTATATTTTTATTTATAACAGTTTTTTTCAATTTGTATGCTTCAGATGTGCCTATTATCTTTATTCACGGGCATAAATCAGAGGCGGTACCTGAAGACTCGTCGGATAAAGAAGAAGGTGGCTGGAAAACCTGGTATCCAACAAAATCTGATGGAATAACGCTTAAATATCATACTGCAATGACAAAAATTGTAGCTGAAAAATATAAAGGGTATCAATACGGACTCAAAACTGATGGTACTCCTGCTTATGCCTGTGATGAAAATACCCAACTTAAACCTATGCCTGATGCAAAGAGGATTTACAACTTTTCTTTTTATCATCGTGATGGAAGCCCAGGTACTATTGGAGATAATAGTATAATAGAGTGTATGTATGGAATTGATAGAAGGACTGGGCAAGTTGTGCGAAAAGGCTCAATACCACCAGAATATTTTGTTGATGTGTATAAGAATGCCTCGGATAGTGGAAGTTGGGCACATAATCTTGCGAGTTTTATAGAAAAAGTATTGATAGCATGTTATGGTTTTAATTGGCAAAGTAATCCGTTTGCAAAGGTAGATATAGTAGCCCATTCTATGGGAGGACTTGTTATACGTTTTGCAATAAAATATTTAACACTTCCTTCTGGAGATTCAGTAAAGAATAGGATCCGTAAAGTACTCATGGTAGGGACTCCTAATCACCCCTACACTTATCCCTTGGACGAGACTGTACATATTACATTTATGAATTGTAAAACTTGGCAAATTGCAGAACACTGGGAAATGGGAGTGGATAAAGAAGGGGAAAATATTAAATTTAAAGAAGTATCTACTGGAAGAGAAGATGAATGGGGCAATTTACTCGGGTATGAAGAATCATATGGAATAAAAATGGCTACTATAGCAGGTAATAGGAAACGGATAAAACTTGGGGGTATACTAATAGGTCCGGATGATGGAATTGTTTATTCGAACCAAGTAAATCTTGCTTGTGCCCAATTTAACCCGGTTATTTACGCCAGCCATGATCATGCAGAAAATAAATGGTACGGTATGTTCGAAGATATTGGCGCAAGTGGCGAAGTTTCCCTTACTGAATGCACATATGTAACAGAATTTATAAAAGTATGGATGATAGATGATGAAGATACTTATTATGGTGCATATTTTACTGATAAGCCGAGGGTAGGGCTATCTAATTATCCTCCTTATAGTGTAAGGGTTTGGCCAAACATAAATGATTATAAAAAGGCGTTAACAATAAATGTTTCTCTTATCCGTCCGGACAACGGTACAGTGATTAAAGAAAAAGGTATTCCTATACATAGATGTCATCAAGAGTTTCTTCCTTGGTTTGTAGGAGCACCAGTAATACATACAAATTGGACAAGTTCTGGTGGAGGATATACCGGAAATGTGACAGTAAGAGTCACTATAAATGATATGTTAATTGGCAGAGTAGATACAAAAGAGAATAAATGCCTCGTTTGGGAAAGGGACAATCCTGCAAAAACAAATTTAATTTATCCAAATGGAGGGGAAATTTTAACAGCAGGTAATACTTATCAAATAAAATGGGGAACCAATGATGGCTTTGTGAGAGCTTATTTTTGGTATTCAAAAGATGGAGGAATAAACTGGAAATTTATTGGAAATACACCTATAGATGCATACACATATTCACAAAGTCCTTTCAGTTATAGCTGGGTTATTCCGCTTTCTGAGCCTCCTGGTAATTATTCTAATTGCAAAGTAAAAGTAACTACATGGTTAGATGGGATAGGGGTTACAGGTCTTTCTGATGAAAGTGATAATCCTTTTACGATAGTAGTTCCTGATTGGAAGCCAAAAAATTTAATTGCAAGTGTGATTTCAGAAGAAAAAGTAAAACTTGTGTGGCAAAATTATTCAGGGTTTATTTATGATAGCATTCAAATTTTCAGAAATCCTGATTTATATGGAAATAACCAATTTGGAAGGATAGGTAAAGTTTCAGGTTCTTCTGAAAGTTACATAGATAATACAGTTGAATGGAATAAAACATATTTTTATAAAATAAGAGCATGGGAAAATAATTTCCCATCAGAATACTCAAATATAGTACAGGTAACTACAAATATTTTAAATCCACCAACAAACCTTTCTGCAAATTCTTCTTATCCTTACAATTCTGTTAATTTAACATGGAAAGATAATTCAAACTATGAAACTGGTTATGAGATATGGAGAAAGGGAATTAATCAGGTATGGCAGAAAATTGGGCAAACAAACGCAAATACAACAAGTTATACTGACAATTCAGTTTCAAGATTTAGTGATTATTTTTATAAAGTAAGAGCAGTAAAAGATGGTATTTATTCTCAATTTTCAAATTCTGTATGGGTTACAACTTCACCAGTTTTACTTTCAAAAGTTGCGGTTGATACTTTTTATTTTAATGGTGGTAAAGGGAAGAAAATAATTTTTAAAAACGGCAAATTACACACTGTTTTTAATAATAATAAGAAAATATATTATGCAGTTTCAGAGGATGATGGAATTACATGGGATATTGAAGAAATAGTGGATTGTACAAATCAACCCAACACATGGGTGGAAGATGCTTGCTTAGTGATTGACAAGGAAAATAGAATATATGTTTTTTATGAATATAATGCTCCCGCAGAGTTTAGAATAAAGTATAGAGTAAAAGTAGAGAGGAATTGGACTTCTGAATATTCAATACCTCGTTATGGTGAGAATCCTGTTGCAGTTTCTGGAGATGATGATATTTTCTTAATTTTTGAATGTCCTGTTGACCACGAGGGAATAAAAGTTTATATATGTGAGTTTTTGTCTCCAACAAATATTTTCATAGATTCTTTGAGGGAAAGATGGATAGGGAAAGGTTCTATTACAGCAAGTTATTTGCCTGAAGGATATTTATTATTAGTTACCCAGTATGGTTCTGCGTCTCCTGGACAATCAGATAGTTTGATGTATTTTCGTTATGGTCTGGATACCGCATTTAAAAGTATAAAAATAAATAACCAAGAGATAATGGGTTATAATCATATGCATTTTATAGATAAAAATATTTTATGTTTTTGCAAAGAAGGAGAGAACAATTTAAGAATAATAAAATATGACATTTCTTCTGATAAATGGGGATGGTTTCAATCAGAAAACTTTCAATCAAGTTTACCTTCTTTTGTAAAAAACCCAAGGATATTTTTGTTTGGATCCAACATTTTTGTAATTTATCAAAACTCTGAGGATAGGAATCTTTATTACATAGAAATATATGGTGATTCACCAATTATTAAAAAGATAACTTATTTCCCCCAGTTCCAAGAAAAGATTTACCCTGATCTTTATGTGTATTCTCAATTTGGAAAGATTTATTTAGGAAGTATATATAATTCAGGGGAAGGCATAATTTTTAAAAGAAGAGATATTCTACCAATTTTTGTTACCTCAATTGATATCAGTATTTCATTAGATAATATCCCACCAAATAACTCAAAAGACTTTTTATAAAAAATGATACAGTTCATATTCTTTATTCAAAGAATAATTCAATTTATGATGCTATCTTAAAAGATTCAGAGATAAATAAAATATTCTTAGGTTATGGGAAAAATCCTGCTGGATTTTTATATTTAAATAATTTATATTCAGTGTGGGCATATAATGATACCACAGCACTTGAAGAAATAAGATTTACAAAAGTTTCTCAAAGTCCTTTACCTACTCTTGCATATACAAATTTAAACACTTATAAATGGGGAATAGGTGCGCCAGGGTTTTATATTCAAAAAGATACAGGATATACAGTGTTTGAAACAGATTATGGTTCTACCTATCATATCTTACCACGCCCACCTTTTATTGAGCTTTGGTCTGGAAAAATGCTTGAAGTTGTTAAGTTTCCACTCAATAACCCGGGAAATTACCAGGTAATTTATGAAGATTTCATTTCTTCTTTTTCTCAACCTGTCCCTATTGAAACAGTTAGGGTGCCAGAATTTTACGATACAGTCCTTTCAAAACTTATTTCCCCTTCAATATGTGTTGATGAATACAATTTTTCAAATATAATCTGGGATGGAATAAATGAATTTTTAAAGATTTATAAGATTAAAAATGATACAATGATAAAAACTTTTTATCCTGAGGTGCGTGTTTATGGCCCTTATGTATCAAAAGAAAATTCATTTATAAGATTTATATGGGTAGAAGATTCTTCAAAAATTTATTCTTCCTATACATTTCCAGGAAAAGATATTTCAGAAAAAGAGCTTATTTATGAAGGTTATAAGATAAAGGAGCCGTTTATAGATAGAAATTATATAGTTTTTGTTGAAAATGATGGGAACTTTGACAATTTAGTTTTTGGTGAAATAAAAATTCCATTTGAAAAAGAAATTCTATTTTCTGATTTTTCAATAAGGTCACCACAGATTTTATTTGATAAAAATAAATTTTCTATAACATTTTATTCAGGTGATACAGTTTATAATTTATACAAAATAGAGAAAGAGGTTTCAGAAGTTCCACCTGATATTGTTATTGATTTTGGTAAAGAAGTCTCTTCACCTTTAACAATTTACAGGGAAGGTTTTATATCTTTTGGAATAGAAGATTATAAAAGTTGTGATTTTGGTGATTCTTTAATTTATGAAATTCCATTATCTTATGCAAGTAAGGTAAAAATAGTTTTTGAGGCATATGTTGATAATGAAGTAAAAGAAAAAATTTATGTAAATAATCATCCGCTTGGTGTATGGCATATAAAAAAGAATCAGTATGAGATTTTTGAAAAACAAATTGTTCCACCTGTTTTAGATTCTATTTTGAAAATAAAGATAGAGAAAAAGCAAGGAGAAAAGGTTTATCTTGGTAAATTGAAGATTTATATAGAGGAAAAATGTAAAGGTGGGGCGCAAGATGTTGGATTTATTCACAATTTAAAATTCTCATTAAATATAATGCCAAATATAATAAAAGATAAGGCAATTTTTGAAATTATAATTCCTGAAAAACAAAAAGTTAATCTTTCAATATATGATATATCAGGAAGAAAGGTTTTAGAGCCCGTAAATAAATTTTTAAATCCGGGAATTTATAAAATAGAAATTGAAAAATTTACTAAAGGGATATATTTTGCAATTTTAAAAGGTAAGGAGGAGAAAATTAAAAAGTTCATCGTTTTAAAATAAAATTATGACAACAGAGACTATAAATTAGTTGCGATAATTCTCGGTATAATAGCAATTTTAGAGCCTTTTCTTTTATCTTATATGACAAATAAACTTATTGAAAAAGAGGATGAAAGGGCTAAAAGGAGGATTGATGAAGGAAACAAAAGGCTTGAAAAGATACTTTTAAAGATAGATGAAAGCACAAAGGAAATTCTTGGAGAGATAATTAAAAGAGTTTAAACGATTAATCATCTTATAAATTTCAAAAAAGTAAAAAGGATTGCTGTTATAACTCCAATCTGAAGAGCCCAGAATATAAACATCCATTTTATTATATTTGCATAACTCTTTGAGATTTCCACTTAAGTGTTTTCACGATAAATATTATCCCATAAAATATATAAGCAATACTTACAAAATTTATCTCACAAATAGAGCCAGAAGATTTCCTCTTTAATCGTCCTTTGCATTTGTTTTTTTTCCATCTATCCATTATCCTCTTAGCCCTCTCGTCAATTTTTTTAATAGTTTTATTTATCATCTTTGAAATATAAATTTGAGCAAATACAGCAAAAACTGCTATTAAAAGAGCTAAAATATTCACTGTTTTGGTTGTCATAATTTTATTTTAAATTTAAAACCTTTTTACCCCCTTTATAACTTTAATAAAAAAATCTTTTAATAAATTTTCATCAAATTGATAAATATAAAAAATTTTTTTGGAAGGATTTTTTCTTTTTAAATTTTTAATTTTTTTCTTTATCTCAATCTCGCTGTGTTTTCCACCAAATATTAAAGTTGGTAGAAAATAAATCTTATCATATTTATCTTTTATTTCTTCAAATTTTTCTTCAATTCTTGGATAACAGAATTCATTAAAAGCAAAATCAACCTTTATATTGAGTTCCTTCTGTAAACATTTTGAAAACTTCTTCAAGTTAAAATAATGAGAATCATTTACTTTATTCCTTTTCCATTTTTTTAATTCCTCTTCAAGTTCTAAAAAACATTTTCTTTCATTTTCATTTAAAGAATCCATCTTGTATAAACTCCTTAATTTAAAATACTTTTTCAATTTTTCTTTTGGAAAATCAGAGGGAATATCACCATGTCCTATCAAAATTATTATTTTTCTCACAAATAAATTATATTGAAAAATAAATAAGAATTTCTATATAATAAACATATGCTTCTTGGAATTCTCTTTACCCACAAAAAATCACCAGTAAAGGTAAGAGAAAAAATTTTTAATGTTTTTAAACAAAAATTTGAGGAAAAAAAGAGTTTTATAAGGGAAAAAGCCCTTCTTGTTACATGCTATAGAGTTGAAGGCTATTTTTTTATAGATAAAAATAAAAAAGATGAAATAATAAAAGAATTTGTTCCCTCTGATTTAATTGGGTATTCAGAAATCCTCACTTTGCCTTCTGAAATTTTTGAACATCTTATTCTTGTGGCAACAGGTTCTGATTCACCTGCAGTTGGGGAACCTGAGGTTCAGGGGCAGGTAAAAAGGGCTTATATAGAAGCAAAGAAAAAGGGATGGACGGGCAAATACCTTGGGAGATGTTTTGAAAAAGCATTATCTGTTTCTAAAAAAATAAGGGATGAAACAGAACTTCAAAAAGGTTCTTTATCAATACCTGCCATAGTTTCAATGTATATAAAAGAACTTTTTGAAAGAAGTAAAAATTTAAATGTTCTTCTTGTGGGTACAGGTGAAATGGGGATTGCCATATCAAGATACTTTATTAAAAATAAAATACCATTTAAAATAGCAACAAAAAATGAGGAAAGAAAAAAGTTTCTTGAAGAGCACGCCCATCTTGATGTTATATTATACAATGAGAAAACATTGCCTTTAATAATTAAAGAATATGATGTAGTGATATTTGTAACAAATTCACAAAAGCCTTTGATCTATCCACATCATATTAAAGAAAACAATTTAAAAATTATAATTGATCTTGGATTTCCCGAAAATGTTTCAAAAGAAGTTAAAAAAATAAATAATATAACATATCATGGAATAGATGAATTTAAAAAGATAATAGAGGAAAGAATTAAAGAGAAAGAGGAAATAACTTCTTATGTGAAATTAAGGGCAAAAAAAGAAGGAAAAGAATTTGAAAAATGGATTTTAAAAGAAGAAAAAATAATTGAAGTTATTGAATTTGTTGACCAAAGAATTTGTGAGATAATAAAAAAGAATGGTAAAAATAACGAAATCAACTATGAAAAAATTAAAAAATTTTTAATTTATCCAATCTTAAAATCTTTAAGGAGTGGGAAACCTGTTGAAGAATTCATTGATAAATGGTTAAGAAAATAAGGGTAGGGGCTCGTTCATCAAGATTGAGCAGGATCCAGGCTGAAAAAGTTATGAAAATTTTAAATGATAAAGGATTTGAAACAATTTTTATCCCTGTTAAAACAAAAGGAGATATTGATAAAAAAACGCCCCTTTATAAAATAAAAGAAAAAGGGATATTTGTTAAAGCACTTGAAGAAAGTTTAATGAAAAATGAAATAGATATTGCAGTTCACAGTGCAAAGGATGTTCCAACAGAAATTTCTGAAAATTTTTTAATTGTTTATATTGAAAGGGGAGAACCCTCTGATATCCTTATATGTAATTATAAAAAAATTGAGGAACTACCTGAAAATGCAAAGATAGGAACAGGTAGCAAAAGAAGGGAATATTTCTTAAAAATAATAAGACCTGATTTTGAATTTTTACCATTAAGGGGAAATATTGAAACAAGGATTAAAAAATGGGAAAATAAAGAGTTTGATGGGATAGTTATGGCAAAATGTGCAATTAAAAGGCTCTCTTTAAACGTTCCTTATATTGAATTAAAAATTGAGGATTTTCCACCTGCTCCAGGTCAGGGTGCAATATGTGCTCAAATATTAAAGGATTCCCCTTTTGCCAAAATTTTAAAAAAGATAAATAATAAAAAAGTTGAAAGGGAAGTTAATATTGAAAGAGAAATACTTAAAAGAATAGGGGGTGGATGTGCTATTCCTTTTGGAGCGTATGCGGAGGTAAATGACCAGGAAATAATTTTGAGAATAATGTATGTTAAAGATAATGAAGTTAGAAAGGCTTTATTAAGAGGGAAAAATGAAGAAGAAATCTTAAAAAAAGTTTATGAATTCATTAAATAAAATTTTCATACTTTATGTAAACACTGATAGTTTTGTTTTATTTCCTGAGATCTGGAGTTTTATTTCAAAATTTGAAGAGATATATTTTGACAAAAAATCGCCGTATGGGGTTTTATGGGCAGGAAATAATTCTGAATGGATAAAATTTGAAAAAATAAAATTCAAAGAAAATGAAAAGAGTAAACTTTTTTTATTAAGTGAAAGGAAAAACAAAGAAAATTTAAAAGAGTTTTTAAAAGAACAAAAAATAAATTTTGGAGAAATTTATATAAAATACAATTTACGAGGTGAGGTTCTAAAAAATAGAATATTTTGTATTACAAGACCTATACCCGAAACACTTGAATTTTCATATAAGATTGAGTCACTCGGAGCAAAAAGTATTCCCTTACCTCTTTTAAAATTTAAAAAGATTGATTTGGATAAAAAGAATTTAGAGGGAAAATTTGATTATTTGATATTTACAAGTAAAAGAGGGGTTCATGCATTTAAAGACAATTTTTCTTTAAAAGGAAGTCTTGAATTCCTAAAAGATAAAAAAATAATAGCAATCGGACCTGAGACAAAAAAGGAAATTGAGAAAATCGGTTTTAAAGCAAGTGTGCCTCCTGAATATACACAGGAAGGCATTCTAAAGATTTTTGAAAAATTAAAAGAAAAAAATAAAAGGATTTTGATTTTGAGAACAGAAGGAAGAAAAGTTTTAAAAGAAAATTTAGAAAAGATGGGGTTTTATGTAAAGGAAATAAAAGTTTATGAAATGATAAAAGAAGAAAAAGAGAAAATAGAGATTTTTTTACCGCTTCTTAAAAAGGTAACTGATTTTATATTTACAAGTCCAAAAATTTTTGAAGCATTTTTAGAGATAGGAAAAAATTTTTTAAAGAATAAAAGAGTAATAGCAATTGGAAGTATAACAGGTTCTTATATAAAAGATAAAGGCTTTGAAGTTAATTTAATTCCTAAAAAATTTACAGGCGAAGGAATTATTGAAATTTTAAAGGAGGTAAAATGAGTATATTTCCATATTTAAGAATGAGGAGAAAAAGGAAAAGGGAAACAATAAGAGAAATTTTTAAAGAGACAAAACTTACTCCCGATGATTTTATTTATCCTTTATTTGTTATTCTTGGTGAAAATAAAAAAGAGGAAATTCTTTCAATGCCAGGACAATACAGATTCTCAATTGATTTAACTGTTGAAGAAGTTCAAAAAATAAAAGAAGAAGGGATAAAAGCAGTAATTTTGTTTGGAATACCTGAAAAAAAAGATGAATCTGGAACTGATGCCTTTTCAGAAGAAGGAATAATCCAAAGGGCAGTAAGAGAGATAAAAAAGTACGAAAAGGATATCATAATAATTACTGATCTATGTATGTGTGAATATACTTCCCATGGTCATTGCGGAATTTTAAAAGATGGAGATGTTGATAACGATTTAACGCTTGAATATTTAGGGAAAATTGCAGTCTCACAGGCAAAAGCAGGTGCTGATATTGTTGCACCATCGGGTATGATGGATGGCCAGGTAAAAGCAATAAGGAAAGCACTTGATGAAAACGGATTTAAGGATACTTTAATTTTATCCTATTCTGTTAAATATGCATCATCTTTTTATTCACCTTTCCGTGAAGCAGCGGAATCCACACCAAAATTCGGAAATAGAAAAACATATCAGATGGATCCCGCAAATGCAAGGGAGGCAATTCTTGAAGCAGAACTGGATTTTGAAGAAGGTGCGGATATATTAATGGTAAAACCTGCCCTTTCATATCTTGATATAATTTATAGAATAAAAGAAAGATTTAATTTACCAATTGCTGCATACAATGTTTCAGGTGAATACTCAATGGTAAAGGCAGCAAGTTTAAATGGATGGATAAATGAAAAAGAGGTTGTTCTTGAAATTTTAACATCAATTAAAAGGGCAGGTGCTGATTTAATCATCACATATCATGCAAGGGATGCTGTAAAATGGCTGAAATAGAATTTATTTATGAAAAACCAATAAATGTTTATTATGAAGTAACAATTGCCTGCGATTTAAAATGTAAACATTGCAGACTTGATGCAATAAAGGAAAGAAGTAAAGAAGAACTTGATATAAAGGAAATCAAAAATTTTTTTGATGATATAAAAAGTCTTGGTTCAAATATAATAATCACAGGAGGTGACCCATTAAAAAGGGAAGACATTTTTGAAATAATTGATTATGCGAAAAAGATAAACCTATCCTTTGGGGTTGCACCAACAACCTCGCCACTTTTAGATTTTGAAAAGATTAAAAAATTTAAAGAATATGGAGCATTTGCAATTTCAATAAGTCTTGATGGAGGGAGTAATAAAACACATGATGAATTCAGAAAAGCAGAAGGCACATTTGAAATTTCAATAAATGCATTAAAATTTGCAAAAAAGGTAAATTTACCTCTCCAGGTAAATACAACACTTACAAAAGAAAATTTTTCTGAAATTCCAAGAATATATAATCTTATAAAAGAAAATTTTTCTGAAATTGTTAAAAGATGGAGTATATTCTTTCTTGTTCCCACTGGAAGAGGTAAGGAACTTACAATGCCTGATAAAAAAGATGTAAAAGAAGTTTGTGAATTTTTATATGAAAAATCAAAAGAAGCAAATTTTCTCATAAAAACAACAGAGGCACCCTTTTATAGAGTATTTTATATTTTAAAAGAAATTAAAAAGGGAAAAAATTTTGATGAAATAATAAAAGAGAATAAGGCACTTGGGTTTGGGGTAAGGGACGGAAACGGTGTTATTTTTATTTCTCACAAAGGTGATATTTATCCATCAGGATTTCTACCTTTAAAACTTGGAAATGTAAGGGAAGATAAAGTTTCAGATATTTATAAGAATCATAAAATAATGAGGGAATTAAGGGATGTAAATTTTTTAAAGGGCAAATGTGGAAAATGTAAATTCAAAAAAATATGTGGTGGCTCAAGAGCAAGGGCATACGCTGTATATAACGACTATCTTGAAGAGGACCCTGCTTGCATTATTTAGAATTTATCATTATTTCCCTATGCAGAAATTTTCAAATATTTTTTCAAGAATTTTATCTTCCACATCTATACCAATGAGTTCATTCATTAAAAACAGTGCTTCTTTTAGTGGTAAAAGAATTATCTCTTCTGATAAATTATTTTCAAAATTACCATAAGATTCTTTTATAAGTTCAAGAACTTTTTTACATATTCTTTCTTCGCGCTCGTTTAGTGCAAAATTTGGATTTTCAAAAATTTTGAGTGATTCCTTTTCTATCATCTCCCTCAATTTATCAATATTTTTATCTTTTTTTGCACTTACGAATAAATAAGGAATATCCTTTAATTTTTCCTTTATCTTATTCTCATCTATTTTTATTCCCTTATCAATCTTATTAAATACAACAATAACTTCTTTATTTTTAAGTTTTTTTAAAAACTCAAAATCTTCATCTTTTTTTGAAGCATCAACAACATAAATTATTATATCGCTTTCCCTTATTATTTTTTCTGTTTTAAGAATACCAATCCTTTCTATCTTCACCTTTGCCTTTCTTATTCCTGCAGTATCAAATATCTTCACTAAAAAATCTTTTATAAATATCTCCTCAGAGATGTAATCCCTTGTTGTTCCAGGAACTTCTGAAACTATTGCTCTTTCCCTTTTTAGGAGTGCATTAAAAAGAGTTGACTTACCAACATTAACTTTACCACATATTGCAACTTTTGGACCTACAAGGAATTTTTTCCCTCTCCCCCCTTCGTTTATGAATTTATCCAATCTTTCAATTATAGAATTATATTTTTTTATTACCTCTTCTTTATTTAAAGGTGGAATATCCTCCTCTGGAAAATCAATTACAACTTCAAAATCTTTCACGAGATCTATTATCTCTTCCTGAATTCCTTTAAACTGTTTTGAAACATCCCCTTTTAATTTACTTAAAGCAATGTTAATTGCACTCTTTGTTGTTGCTCTTGATATCTCATTTATACTTTCAGCCTGAAACAAATCTATTTTACCATTCAAAAACCTTCTCTTTGTAAATTCACCGGGTAAAGCAGGGGTTGCACCTGCTTTTATTATTGCTTCTTCAATAAGTTTTGGGATAATATAACCACCATGCGATATTATTTCAATCATATCCTCACCTGTATAACTCTCCGGTGCTTTATAATAGATAAAAGTAACTTCATCAATAACTTCTTTCGTTTCAGGGTCATATAAAAAACTCTTATAAATTTTTTTTGGAGTAAATTCAAAAATATTTTTTAAAAAAATTTTTTCAAATATTGAAGGAACTTCTTCTCCTGAAACTCTTACAATTGAAAGTGCCGATATCCCTTTTGGTGTCGCAATTGCACATATTGTACTCATTTAGGGGCTATAACTAAGATTTTCTCATCTCCTCTTTTAACAAGATATGTCTTTATATCATTCTCATTCTTTATCGCATTTCTTATAAGTTTTAATTCATTCTCATTAACAGGGTCAAAAGACATCTCCTTTTTTGTCTTTCTAACAACATTACATATTGCTTTTGCTTTATTTAGAAGAAATTCTATCCTTTTCTTCCTGTAATTATTTATATCAAGATACACTTTATAATCCTGGAACCTTTTTTTAAAAGCCTGGTATAGTAAAAATTCAAGTGCATCAAGAACATGCCCTTTTTTACCTATCAAAATATTATCACTTTTCTTTGTTTTTAAATTTATATGAATTTTTGGGGGTCTATAAGAAAAATAACATTCTCCTTTATCTCCAATCCTTTCAATTATACCAAGAAGAAATTTCTCAATGAATTCAAACTCTGGATAATCAACATAAATCCTTATTTTTGCGGGCTTTTTTTCACTCCCTTCATGAAGTATCTCTATCTTTATCTCTTCTTTTTTAAGTTCACTATCAGAAAGTGCAACCCTTATTGCTTCCTCTGGTGTTCTTCCTTCAAATTCATAATACCTCATATTTAAGCCTCTATTTTTTAAATCCCATTTTTTTCAAAATTAAGGTTTCAAAAATACCCCATATATTGTATATAAGCCAGTAAAGCACAAGTCCTGCTGGAAAATTTAAGAATATAATTGTAATAAAAGCAGACATAAAAAATCCAATATTACGGGTTTGTTTTTCCTGCGCAGGTTGAAGAAGTTGTTGAAAAATACTTGTAATTCCCATTAAAATTGGCAATACATAATAAGGGTCTTTAAATGACAAATCCTTTATCCATAAGATAAATGGTGCTTTCCTGAACATTATATCATATCTTAAAACCTGATATAACCCCCAGAATACAGGTAATTGAAGCAAAAGTGGTAAACAGCCCGAGAACGGGTTAACACCCATTTCCTTATAAATTTTAAATGTTTCTTCTTGAAGCCTTTTTGGATCATCTTTATAAGCCTTTTGAATTGCTTTAAGTCTTGGTTGGAGTTGCGAAAGTTTTTGCATTGATTTAAGGGATTTTAGGGAAAGTGGCATAAAAATTATTTTCATAAAAAGCGAAAAAATAATTATTATTAATCCATAATTTTTAATAAATTTAGAAAATGTTCTAAAAATGTAAAGAATGGAGATTGTAAATGGTTTTATAACCCCCCATCCAGATGGATAAATATTTTCAAATCCGTATCCAATATCTTTTAAAATAAAATAATCCAGAGGACCTATATATCCCTGAAAAGAAATTTTTTCTTTTTTAAAAACAAGAGAAAGGTAATTTTCATTTATTTTTTTTAAAAGAGAAGGCAGCGCATTTTCAGAAAGAATTATTGAAAAAATAAAATACATAGATTTTGAAGTGATCCAGTTTATTTTCTCTGTAAAATTATATTCAGAAAACTTACTTCTATTAAATTTTTTAAATTTCCCATCCTCGTAAATAATGAGTTCATTTTCTTTTAAATCTTCTTTTTTATCAATTGGCTCTATAAAATATACTATCATCCCGTCATAATTACCTGAAGAATAATCAAAATTATATCCATCACCATAGAATCTATATTTTTTAAACCTTTTATCCTTTCCTTCAAACTCAATAAGTACTGATTCTTTTTCATCAATAAATATCTTATTTTCACCTGAGTATCTATAAAGTTTTAAACTGTCCTCTAAAAACATAAATAGAGGTGAATCAAGAAGCACAACTTCATTTTTATTCTCATCCTTATATTTTTTCAATTCAATTCTAAAAATTACACCCCTTGAATGGTCAATATAAATTCTATAAATTCTATTTTCTATTATAAGTGGATTATCTCTTTCTACATTAAATTTTTTAATTTGAACAGTTTCCTTTTTTACTACTTCCTTAACCCCCTCCTTTTTCTGTTCTTTTCTAAATAGATTGAATATAAAAATATTGTAAAGTATAAGAAATGAGAAAAGTAAAATTAAAAATAAAAAATCCCTTCTCATTTAAAAATCCTCCATGCATCTTCTTCAGGAAAATTCACACCGCCTTTTGAAAAGGGATTGCACCTTAAAATTCTCCATAGGGACAAAATAAAACCCTTTATAACACCATATTTTTCTATTGAAATTATTGAATACTCAGAACAGGAAGGATAAAATTTACAGGAAGAGGGCAAAACCAGACTTATAAAATTTTTGTAAAATTTAATTAAATTAATTAAAAAAAATTTAAGCATTTTTGAAAATTTCTGCAAACCTTTTTAATTCTTCCTCAACCTCTTTATAACTTATCCCCTCTTTTTTTACTAAGAAAACATTTATTCCTTTAAAAAGTTCTTTATTCTTTCTATAAACTTCCCTTACAAGCCTTTTTAATCTATTCCTTTCCACTTTCTTTTTGATACTTTTTGAAATTGCCACACCGAATCTCCTTCCCTCTGAGTCAATATAATAAAATACTAAATTATTACCTTTAAAAAATTTCCCCTCTTTAAAGACAAAGTCCAATTTTTTTAATATTTCTTTTTTAGGTAATTTTTCGCTTTTAGTTTTAATGGGTTAATCTTTTTCTTCCTTTTCTTCTTCTCCTCTTTATTACTCGCCTTCCTCCTCTTGTCCTCATCCTTGCTCTGAAACCGTGCCTTCTTTTCCTTTTTATTACACTTGGTTGATAAGGTCTTTTCATTTACCAGCAAAAACTTTTGCTGCTTTACTCTTTATCCTTGCACCTTTATTTTCATGAATAACACCTTCTTTAACTGCTTTATCCACATATTTATAAACTAAACATAAAAATTCTTTCTTTTTCTCTTCATTCTTTTCCTTTAAAAATTTTTTAAACACATTTTTTATTCTCGCTTTATACCATCTATTTCTCAACCTCCTTTTTTCATTCTGTCTTACCCTTTTTAAAACCGATAATTTTTTCTTTGCCATTTTTGTTAAATTAATGAATATTAATTATAAAGTAAATTTTTAAATTAAGTCAAGAAAATATATAATTATTGTTAAACTTTCGAACTGGTCAGGTTTAAAAGATTATAAGCAAATCATAAAGATTATAGTAATAAATATAACCCCATTCATTTTATCCCCCTTTTAAAATTATAGTTTAAAATTATAAAGTTAAAAATTATTTATGTCAACAACATTTTTGTAGTATCTCTTTTAATTTTCAAATTAAAATCCTTTAAAATAAATTTCTTAATTGCCCCCGTAGCTCAGGAGGATAGAGCGGCGGTTTCCTAAACCGCAGGTCGGGTGTTCAAATCACCCCGGGGGCATTATTTAGAGACATAAAAAAGGTGTGGAATCAATTTTCTTTCCCATGCTTCCTTTTCAAGTTCTTCTCTAAATTTTGGATGAGCGATTTCAATCAATGCTCTTGCTCTTTCTTTAAGTGGTTTACCCCATAGATGGGCAACACCATATTCAGTAACAACATAATGAACATCAGCTCTTGTTGTTACAACACCTGCCCCTTTTTTAAGATATGGAACAATTCTTGAAACCTCTCCTCCTTTTGCTGTAGAAGGTAATGCAATAATTGGCTTACCATATTTTGCTCTTGCAGCACCCCTTATAAAATCCAGTTGACCACCAAACCCTGAATATATGTATGTTCCTATTGAATCTGAACATACCTGGCCTGTCAGATCAACTTCTATTGCGGAATTAACTGCGACAATGTTTTCATTCTGGGAAATTATAAATGGATCATTAACATATTCAACAGGGTGAAGTTCAAAAATGGGGTTATCATTAACAAAATCATAAAGTCTTTCTGTTCCCAGAATAAAAGTGCATATAACCTTTCCTTTATGAACGGTTTTTCTTGCACCTGTTATAACTCCACTTTTTATGAGTTCCATCACACCATCAGAAATCATCTCGGTATGAATCCCGAGATCTTTTTTATTTTTCATATAAAAAAGGACTGCATCAGGAATCCCACCAATTCCGAGTTGTAATGTGGAACCGTCATCAATTAACTCTGCCACATTTTTCCCTATTTTTTCTTCAATTTCGGTGAAACCTTTTCTTTCTAATTGGGGGAGCGGAGCATCAACTTCCACTATGTAATCAACTTTTGAAATGTGAACGAATGAATCGCCAAGGGTTCTTGGCATCCTGGGATTAACCTGTGCAATCACGAGTTTTGACCTTTCAAGTGCAGCCTTTGTTGCTATTACTTCAACTCCGAGAGATAAAAAACCATGCTCATCAGGTGGTGAGGTATGCAAGAATGTTACATTTATATCAATTATCCCGCTTCTTATTGCTTTTGGAATTTCATGAAGATGAATTGGAATTGCATCTGATTCACCTTTATTTACAGCCTCTCTATCACCGGGACCTACAAAAAGGCTTACATGCCTTATTTTACCTTTTTTATCTTTAAAAGGGTCATCTCCCATTAAAAGAACATGATAAATTCTAACATCTTCTAAGTCGTCCCTTTGTGCTAACGCATTTAAGAGAGTAAACGGGGTTGCTGCATTACCCGGTACATAAATTCTATCACCACTTTTTATAAAAGAAATCGCTTCATCAGCAGAAAATTTCTTCTTATAATAAATTTCGTTTACCATTTCTCCTCCTAACTTTTTATCTCTTCAACAGGAAAATCTTTTGCCCATTTATATTTTCTCACAAATTTCCCGTTTTTCATATAAGCACCTTTTTGAATTGAAATATTTTCCATAATCACCCTCTCTACTCCTTTTTTTGCGATTTCCTTTAAATATGGAATAAGTGCATTATTTATTGCGTGTGAAGCAGTTCTTGCAACATAAGAAGGAACATTTGGAACACAAAAATGTATTATACCCTCTTCTTTATAAACATATGTTTCATCAGGGGTAAGTCTTGAAGTTTCGGAGCATCCACCTCTGTCAATTGAGAAATCTATAAAAACGCCGCCATCCCTCATCTTCCTTAACATCTCCTTTTTAATAACAACTGGTGCCCTTTCACCAGGAACCTGAACAGCACCAATAAGTACTTCTGCAAAGGAGACAAATTTTTCAATGTTTTGAGTTGTTGCAAAAGCAGTGATAACCCTCCCGTCAAAAAGTAGATCAATCTCTTCAAGCCTTCTTGTATTTATATCAAGAATATAAACAGTTGCACCAAGCCCAAGAAAACTACGGGCAGCATAATAACCAAGTGTCCCACCACCAACTATCACAACATCAGCAGGTGGTATCCCAGTCATTCCACCTATTAAGATTCCGATACCTCCTCTTGTTATCTCTAAGTATCTTCCGGCAATCTGGGGAGCGATCTTTCCTGCAATCTCAGAAGAAATCCTTAAAATTGGATAAATACCCTTTTCCTCAATACCTTCAAAACCTATAACTGTCAATTTTTTCTCAACATATTTTTCTAATATTTTTTCTTGTGCAATAAAAATATCCTGGAATGAAAAAATCGTCTGACCATCCTCAAGAAGATCTATCTCTTCTTCTTTTGGTGGACTTATTTTTAAAACAATGTCACCCCTTTTAAAGGCTTCCTCCTTTGAAAATACAATCTGGGCACCAAAGCCCCTGTATTCTTCGTCAGAAAAACCGAGCTCTTTTCCTGCGCCTTTTTCAATATAAATTTTAACATCATATTCCCTTAACTCTTTAACACCTGCAGGAGTGAGTGGCACTCTTCTTTCAATTGAACCCCTATACTTTTGTTCTTTTGGTATTGAAATTGAAAGCATGATACCTCCTTCTTAAAGGTGTAAATTATAATGTAGTAATTGAATATTTTGGAAAGAGGAGTTTATAATTTAATTATGAAACCAATAATTAAAAATATTTATGCTCTGGAAATTTTTGATTCAAGAGGTAATCCAACTCTGAAGGTTTTCTGTGAACTTGAAAACGGGATTAAGGGATATGCCTGTATCCCCTCTGGTGCATCAACTGGAAAATATGAGGCACTTGAACTAAGAGATGGTGATAAGAAAAGATTTTTGGGTAAAGGGGTTTTGAAGGCTATAAATAATATAGAGGAAAAGATAGCACCTAAACTAAAGGGAATGGATGCATCAAATCAAAGAGAGATAGATTATTTATTAATTGAACTTGACGGAACAGAAAATAAGACAAACCTTGGTGCAAATGCAATCCTTGGTGTTTCCCTTGCCTGTGCAAGGGCATCAGCCTCTTTTTATGATTTACCTCTTTATAAGTATCTTGGTGGAGTAAATGCCTATATTTTACCAATTCCACTTTTAAACATAATAAATGGTGGTGTTCACGCTGATAATCCACTTGATATTCAAGAATTCATGATAATTCCTCATGGGTTTGAATCTTTCAGAGAAGCAATAAGATGTGCATCTGAAATATTCCATACTCTAAAATCAATTTTAAAGGAGAACAAGTTATCAGTAAGCATAGGAGATGAAGGTGGTTTTGCACCCCAAATTGAAAATACTGAAGAGGCAATAAAATTTATAATAAAGGCAATAGAGAAAGCAGGATATAAACCTTCTCTTCAGGTTTCATTAGCCCTTGACTGTGCAGCATCAGAATTTTTTGATGAAGAAAAAGAGGTTTATAAGATTGAAGGTAAAGAATTAAAAAGAAATGAACTTGTATCTTTTTATGAGGAACTTGTTAATAAATATCCAATTGTAATCATAGAAGACGGGATGGCAGAAGAAGACTGGGAAGGATGGAAAATACTTACAGAGAAACTGGGAAAGAAAATTTTGCTTGTTGGAGATGATGTTTTTGTAACAAATAAAAAGAGAATTGAAAGGGGTATAAAAGAAAAATGTGCCAACGCAGTCTTAATAAAATTAAATCAAATAGGAACTTTAACTGAAACACAGGAGGCAATCCATCTTTCCCATGAAAATAATTATAAAACAATTGTATCTCATAGGTCTGGTGAAACAGAGGATACATTCATTGCTGATTTCACAGTTGCAATGGGGACAGGTTTTATAAAAACAGGCTCAATATCAAGGAGTGAAAGAACAGCAAAATATAATAGATTAATTGAAATAGAAACAGAAATAAAAAGTGCAGTTTATCCCGGACAGAAATTTGTGAAGATAAAATGAAAAAAATTTTTAAAATATTCTATTTAACTTTTGTTTTTATTTTGCTCTGGAACCTTTTTTTTGATAAAAGGGGAGTTATAACTTATATCCAATTACAAAAAAATAAAAATGGACTCCTTCAAAAAATAGAAGAACTCAAGGCAAGAAAAATGATATTAACTCATAAAAAAAATTTTATCAAAAGTGAGGAAGGACTTAAAGTCTTGCTTGCTTTAAGATGTGGGAAAATCCAGATTTTAAAGGAGAAAAACAATGCCAGCAAAAATAATTGATGGCAAAGAGGTGTCAAACTTTGTGCTGGAGAATGTAAAGAGGGAGATTGAAAAATTAAAGGAGAATAAAATTGTACCTACTTTAAAAATATTTCTTATAGGGGAAAATCCTGCATCAGTTATTTATGTTGGGAACAAAGAGAAATCATCAAAAAGTATAGGAATTGACGCAGAGGTTCTAAAATATGATGAAAAAATAACTGAAAAAGAGCTCTGTGAAGAAATAGACAAACTGAATAAAGATAAAAGTGTAAACGGTATAATAGTCCAGCTCCCTTTACCTTCTCATATAAATGAGGATAGGGTTTCAATTTCAATTTCACCTGAAAAGGATGTTGATGGATTCCACCCTTATAATTTAGGGATGCTTTTACGGGGAACACCTACTCTTTTACCAGCAACCCCATATGGAATTCTGGAACTTCTGAGATATTATAATATACAAACAGAAGGGAAACATGTGGTTGTTGTTGGAAGAAGCAACATTGTAGGAAAACCAGCATCTATTATATTTTTATTAAAAGATAAATTTGGAAATGCAACAGTTACGGTTTGCCATTCAAAATCTAAAAATCTTGAAGATTATACAAGGCAGGCAGATATTCTTATAGTGGCAGCAGGACAACACCATTTAATATCAAAAGATATGGTTAAAGAAAATGCGGTAGTGATTGATGTGGGAATCCATAGAATAGATGATCCCTCAAAAAAATCGGGATATAGGCTTGAAGGCGATGTTAAGTTTGAGGAAGTTAAAGAGATTGCTTCTTATATTACACCTGTTCCTGGCGGTGTAGGACCTATGACCGTTGCAATGCTTTTAAAAAATGTCATAAAGGCAACAAAAATGCAAAATGGAATCCCTGATTGAGATATTAAAACCTGTTTTTGAGATAGAGGATATCAGAAAAACAAAAAGGGGTATTTTTTTTATAGGGAACTTTAAGGAAGAGGAAAATTATGCAATAAATTATATAAAGGAAAATTTTAAAACATTAGGTGCTATTCCATCATTTTCAAAAGATAATGATAAAATTGAGATAGGTGTTTTTCCACTTATAAAAGAAAAAAAGATAAATTTTGTAACACCGCTTATCCTATTTTTCCTTACAATCCTTACAACCTTATTTGCAGGGAGTATTCAGGCAGGAGCAAACCCTTTTGAAAATCCTTATGAACTTTTAAAAGGGGCACCATTTTCATTCTCACTTATGACAATTTTGCTTTTTCATGAAATGGGTCATTTTCTAACTTCAAGGTATTTCAAAGTCCAGGCTTCGCCTCCTTATTTCTTACCTGTCCCCCATCCTGTTCTTGGAACATTTGGTGCGTTCATAAAGATGAAATCACCTGTTCCAACAAAAAAGGCTTTGCTTTTCATAGGGAGCGCAGGTCCTTTAACAGGATTCATTGTTGCTTTACCCATCACAGTAATAGGATTAAAACTTTCAAAACCTGTTTCCCTTGAAGAGGTTAAAGGTGCTTTGTCTCTGGGAGACTCAATCATTTTTAAAATTCTTGCTTCATTATTTGCTCCTGAGATCCAAAAAGGGAAAGACCTACTTTTGCATCCAATGGCATTTGCAGGATGGATTGGAATGTGGGTAACCGCACTGAACCTGCTTCCTCTTTCTCAACTTGATGGAGGTCATATAATTTACTCTTTAATAGGTAAAAAATCTAAATATGTAGGAGTATTTACAATTTTAATAATGTTTTTTCTTGGATTTTTATGGCCTGGCTGGATTTTATGGGCAATAATACCAATTTTTCTCGGGCTTGATCATCCACCCCCTTTGGACGCGCTTAAACCAATTGGCAAAAAAGAGAAAATAGTAAGTTTTTTATGCCTTTTAGTTTTTATATTAACTTTTATTCCATCCCCTTTTAAAATGGCAAAATGAACTTAAAAGGCGATTGTTTTTGATATTTTTTCTTTTAAACTTGCGAGTTCGTCAGCTCCAATGTATTTTTCTAAAATATCAACAATTTCACAGGAAGCAAGTAAAAGTCTCTTTGATTCAAGTTTTAAAAGTTCAAATAAAAAAAGAATAGCGCCTCTTTTCCCCTCCATTATTTTCTTTTTAAGAATATCACCATCAATCCTTAATACTTCTAAATCTGTTTTTGCCTTTAAAGTTGCACTTCTTTTTTCACCTAATATCCATGCAATCTCCCCTACAATATTACCTTCTTCAACCTCTGCAATTTTAAACTCTTTCTCCTTTCCCTTTTTCAGTATCTCGGCTTTACCACTTTTTATAATATAAATGTCAGCACCGTATGAACCCTCTTTAAAAAGAATTTCTCCTGGTCTTATTTTTAAAGAAAAGGAAAATTCTAAGAATTCTTTTAAATCTTCATCAGTAAAATCTTTAAAGAAAGCAAATTCTTTTATTACCTCTATTTTCATTTATATCCCTTTCATTCCAATTAACTTCATAATTCTCCCAAGTGCTATCATATAACAGGATTTTTTAATTGAAAGATTCTTAGCAATCCCAATACCGAAGGTATCCCTGTATACTTCAACTAATTTTTTGTTTACTTTTAAAACAACCTCTTCATCTTTGATATTTTCCTTTCCTTTTAAATATTCTTCAAAATAAATAGAATTCAAAATTCCTTTAATAAAAATATCAGGAAGAATAGAAATATTTCTTTTAGCAAGCACCTCTTCTGCATTCGGTTCTATTCCGAAAAATTTCATCTCTATCACATATCTTGAATTTAAAAAATCAGCCTTCTCTTTTTTTAAATCTTCAGAAGACTCTGATATTATAAAAATATCGCTCTCATAAGTTATCATTTCTTCTTTTAAAATTCTTACAAATTTTGACCTTATTTCATCTTTAACATTTAAATATCTTTCCTCTTCAATATCTATGATAAAATTTTTTACACCCTTTTGATAAAGTTTTTCAATAAGTAAATTAGAATATTTATCAAAACCATAAAAGGTGACCCTTTTATCTTTTATTCTTTCTCCATAATCTTCAAGCATTGTTTCTATAGCAAAAATTAGCGCTTCACAAAAAATGTTATCAATTTCTGAAAAACCATATATAGAAGAAGGCTTCCCAAGCAACTGGATAT
This sequence comes from Caldifarciminota bacterium, assembly GCA_965649125.1. Lineage (GTDB taxonomy): Bacteria > Hydrothermota > Hydrothermia > Hydrothermales > Hydrothermaceae > JBDRZD01. The sequence goes on from CBFGJO010000010.1 coordinate 24,371, forward strand.
ATGAGTTTAAATTTCTTGATAGAATCTCATCGTATAAAATCATCATTGAATCATCATTTAATCCTTCGCTTCTTACAAATAAAGAATTTTTAAAATCACCTAATTTAAAAATTATTTCAAATAAATTTTTAAAAATAATCTTTCTCTCCCATAAACTGAAATCATCTTCTGAGATACCTATCTTTATACACATACCGCCAAAAGGAAAATCAAAAAGAGAGTTTGAAAAAACATTTAAAAAAGCAATAAGAAAAATCTGGTGAAAATCTTCCTTTAGATAAATTTCACCAAAATAAGGACCTTTGACCCTTGATGCAAAAAATGCTTCTAAGTCAATCTTTAAAAGTTCACCTTTTCTTTTTTCAAAAGGAAAATAAAATTTAAAATAGGCATCTCCTTTTCCAAGAAATTCAGAAAATTTTTCTGAAATCCCTAAATTTTTTGCACCTACTTTTAAATAAAAGTCTAAATAATCCTTTTTCATTTTTAATATTTTAAACCAATATAATAAAAATCTTCAATTAAAAGGAGGGAAAATGTTAAAGGAAATTATGGAAAGAGGAATTGAAGAAATTTTAAAAAATCTGAGTGCAAAAGATATAATAGAGATTACAGAAAAATATGGTGCCCATAATTATAAACCTTTAAAAGTTGTGATTACAAAAGGAAAAGGAGCATATGTATGGGATAAAGAAGGGAACAAATATCTTGACTGTATAGGGTGTTATTCAGCGGTCTCCCATGGGCATTTGAATAAAAATATAATAAATTCTGCAATAAAACAGATGAAAAAATTAACCTTAACTGGTAGACCTGTTTATACAGAGGAACTTGCAATCTTTTGCGAGGTGCTTTCAGAATATACAAAAATGGATATGATTTTACCGATGAATACAGGTGCAGAAGCAGTTGAAACTGCTATTAAGGCAGCAAGGAGATGGGGATATTTCAAAAAGAAAGTTGAAAATGATAGGGCTGAAATAATTGCATGTGAAAAAAATTTTCATGGTAGAACAACAACAATTGTTGGTTTTTCATCAGACCCTGATTATAGAAAGGGATTTGGTCCTTTTACACCCGGCTTTAAATTAATCCCTTATAATGATCCTGACGCTTTAAAAAAGGCAATCACTAAAAATACTGTTGCATTTTTGGTTGAGCCAATCCAGGCAGAAGGTGGTGTTATACTCCCTTATGATGGCTATTTAAAAGATATAAGAAAAATATGTGATGATGAAAACATCCTTTTAATATTTGATGAGATACAGACAGGATTTGGAAGAACAGGGAAAAGATTTGCATGGGAATGGGAAAATGCAAAACCGGATTTATTAACACTTGGTAAGGCGCTGGGTGGCGGTGTTTTCCCTGTTTCAGCAGTTGCAGGTAAAAAAGAAGTAATGGAATTATTTGATCCTGGTTCTCATGGAAGCACATTCGGAGGAAACCCGCTTGGAGTAAGGATAGCAATTGAGGCAATCATTGAAATGGAGAGACTAAAACTTCATGAAAATTCAGCAAGGATGGGCGAAAAACTTTTAAAAGGGCTTAAAGAAATAAAAAGTGAAATAATTAAGGAAGTAAGGGGGAAAGGGCTTTTAATAGGAGTGGAAATAAAAGAAGAATATGGTGAAGGAATGAAATATGCAGAACTTCTTCTAAAAGAAGGGATAATTACGAAGGATACCCATAAGTATACATTGAGGATTACCCCGCCTTTAATCATAGGAGAAAAGGAGGTCAATTTCATTTTAAAAGCATTTAAAAAAGTTTTCGGGAAATAAAATTTAAAATAATTAAATGGAATACATATTCTTTCGGGAATGGTGGTTCTGACATTTATATTCTTAAAATAAACGAAAAAGGATACATCTTACATGATTATCGGAAAAACAAATTCTTTTGGAGCAGGTGGTGAAGATGTTTATGTGATAAAAACGAAAAAAGATGTTAAATTAAAAGAAAAAATAAAATTTTACAATTTAAGAAAATCAAAAGAAACAAAAATGTTCGATATATCTGGAAGAAAAATTGAAAAGATTAAAAAAAACGGAATTTATATCAAAATTCTGGATGTTAAAACAAAAAAAATTTATTATAACCCCTTGACTATCATTTTATAAGACCCTTACTTTTAAAACTAAAATATGAGTTTTCACTGATTATTATGTGATCCAGTATCTCAATATTTAAAATTTTACCTCCTTCTATAAGCGTTTTGGTTATCTTCAAATCATCCTCAGAAGGTGTTAAATCTCCTGATGGATGATTATGAACAAGTATAATACTATTTGCTCTGCTTTTTATTGCCTCTGCAAATACTTCCCTTGGATGAACAAGGCTCGCATTTAAAGTTCCAACTGAAATTTCGCTTATCACCTGATTCCTTGTATTGAGTGCAACAATATAAAAATGCTCCTTTTTATAATCCTTGAGCTTGCCTTTTACAAATTTGAACACATCCTGAGGAGACATAATTTTCTTTAATTCTTTACTTTTTTCTATGTATGAATTATAACGCCTTACAATTTCATAAACTGCTTTTATCTGGGCTGCCTTTGCAAGTCCAACCCCTTTAACTTCCATAAGTTCTTCAATACTTGCTTCAAGTAACTTGTTTAAATTTCCAAAATGGGATAAAAGTTTCTGTGAGAGATTGCTCACGGATTCTCCTCTTGATCCACTCCTTAAAATTATCTGGAGCAACTCCTGAATTGAAAGTGATTCAGAACCAAATTTAAGAAGTCTTTCCCTTGGTCTTTCTTCCTCCGGTAAATCTTTCAAAGTAAAAGATTTATCTCTTTTTATCTTATATTTTGAATTTTCCATTTTTAAATTTCCTTTATTATAATTTTTCTAAAAATTTCCAAAACATTAGAAAGCAAATTTTTATCATGAAAAATTGAAATGAATATTGCCTCAAAAGGAGAAGGAGGGAATAAAATTTTGTTTTCAATCAATTTTTTATAAATCTTAATAAACATATTTTTATCAGTCTTCTCTACCTCTTCAAGGTTTTCAGGCTCCTTCTCATAGAAAAATATACTGAAAAATGTTTTACTTTTAGGGAGACTTACCGCAACCCCTTTTTCTTCAAAAATATTTTTAAGTCCAGAAATAAAATATTCAAGGGCTTCTCCCATCTTTTCATAAGGATTTTCCCTTTCAAGAATCTCAATTGTCTTAATTCCTGCTGTAAGAGAAACAGGATTACCTGAAAGTGTACCTGCCTGATATACAGGACCCTGAGGCGCTACCAGTTCCATTATTTTCCTTTTCCCACCATATGCACCAACAGGAAAACCACCACCTATCACTTTTCCAAGTGTTATAATATCAGGGATTATACCTTTTTCTGTGCTTACACCACCAAGCCCAACCCTGAACCCTGTTATTATCTCATCAAATATAAGGAGTGAACCATATTTTTTTGTTATTTCCCTTAAAGTTTCAAGAAAGCCTTCTTTTGGCAGTACAACACCCATATTCCCTGCGATAGGTTCAACAATTGCACATGCAATATTTTCCCCTTCCTTTTGAAAAACCTCTTTAACCATTTCAATATCATTATAAGGAATAGCAATTGTATCTTTTATAATATTTTCAGGAACACCATCTGAAGAAGGAATCCCGAAAGTTAAACCTCCTGAACCCGCTTTAACAAGAAATGAATCAGAATGACCATGATAGCATCCCTCAAACTTTATAAACTTATTTCTCTTTGTATAAGCCCTTGCAAGTCTTAATGCACTCATTGTTGCTTCTGTTCCTGAATTAACAAACCTTATCATATCCAGAAATGGGAAATATTTTAAAATCTTTTCTGCAAGCAAAACCTCTTTTTCAGTGGAAAGCCCATAGGAAAACCCTTTTCCACATATTTTTTTAACCTCTTTAACAACCTCTGGATGGGCATGCCCTAAAATGAGTGGTCCCCAGGAAAGAATAAAATCAACATATTTTTTCCCATCAACATCATAAATATACGCGCCTTTACCCCTTTTAGCAAAAATTGCAGGAACTTGAACTGCCTTAAACGCTCTTACAGGTGATGAAACACCACCAGGCATACATCTTTTTGCCCTTTTAAAAAGCCTCTCAGAATTTTTCATAAAGAAATTTAAAATAAAATAAAGAATATAAAAAAGTCAAACAAAAAACTATTTTTGAGATATTTCTTCTTCATTATATCCCGATGTCTTTTTATTTGATACAAGCACCCCTTACCTTCTTACTTCAATTTCAAAAGGTTTAGCAATTACTTCTTTATCGGTATTATAGTATTCATAGACGCGGGAGGAACTAACTTTTGCACGAACCGGATATTTTGCTTTTAAAGTGTAAGAAAGCTCTACCGGCTTATCTGATGAAATTGATTCAATATAGATAATAATCTGGCGAGGGGTAAGAGTATATTTTTGAATTACTTTTTTATTAACCAATTCGTCAAGAGTTGGCGTTTCTACTTCAAATCCTGGTGGAATTCCTAAATCTATCATCACCATATTGGCAGTGCCACTCTTTAATAGTTTTACAGAAACATTAACATTTACCAAATCGTTGATTGAAAGTTCACTGCGGTCATAATTTACATCAATTGAAAAAAGTGGCATTGGTGGTTTTGGAACATCTTTCCAGGGAATATAATAACTACTCACAATTTCATACAGGAAACTTCCTTTACCTTTTAATTCAATTTCAACTGTATTTTCATCTTTTAAATTTTCATTCAAATCAACCTGCTGCATCACATCAAAATTACTTTTATCAATCTTTATCTCACTTATCTTTTTCCCGTTGTGTATTACAATAACATTCGCATCTATATCTTGAGCACTATAAAAAAGTGCTGAAAGAAGGGCACGAAGAACAATTATTGTCCCCTGTGTTGTATACCAAGTTCCATTTGGATCTTTTGAGCGAATTAAATAGGTTAATGCTTTATTTGTTATATCAGAGAATTTACCGGATTTAAGAAGGGCATAAGTTGCAAGACCGCTTGCTTCAATGTCAGCACCTTTATCACGGGTAAATGTTATTGAAGGTATATTTGATTCCCAGTATAATGCACCATTATCTTCCTTTGCCATATCAACGAGTTTGCGAAGAATTTTTAATGTTATTTCTGAGCCTGGTTCCATTGCAACAAAGGCATTCGCAACAAGGGCAAGCATGTATGCATCATTTATCTTTTCCCATTTATCTTTTAGATAATTAATTCCTTTCTGGGCAGCACCTTCTTTATCGTCAATTTCTGCAAGTGCCCAGACAATATACGCTGTTGGCAATATTTCATTATTCTGGATCCTTCCCCATGTTTCAGGATGTAGATAATCTTTATCAGGTGACCATGAACCATCTTTATTTTGTTGTTTTTTTAACCATTCCGCAGTCCTTTCTATAACCTTTTCATCAATATTATAAACCTTTTTCATATCGTTGAATTCCATAAGACCATACGCACTCAAAACCTTATTTGCTGGTTCATTACCAAACCATGAGAAACCACCGCTTTTTGTCTCAAATGATAAAAGCCTTTGATAACCGATGCTTATGTATTCTTCTGCCTTCATTTCTGTCTCGGGTTTAATCTGCTGTGTCTTGCGCAAATAGTCTAAAATCAAAATATTTGGATAGGTAATTGAAGATGTCTGTTCAAAACAACCAAAAGGCATACCGAGCAATTTATCAAGCCCTTCAACAATCTGAGAATATATTCCTGGATAAATTTTTAAGATTAATGAATTTGCATCAGGGATTGCATTTTCAGGGAAACTTATTTTCTTTAAAACATTTCTTTCCAGGCGATCCGAGATTATATTTTCAAATTTTTTACCATCAGGCAAAACCTCAACACACTTTTTTATTGCATCTGATTTTAATTCACCATATGCTTTTACTAAAATTGGATGATAACCAATCTTTTTAACCTTTAGTGGAAAATATAAAACAGTAACTTCATCTTTACTGAGTATTTTTTCAATTTCTCTTTCACCGATACTTTCAAACCAATCTCCGGCTTCTAAAACCACTTTAATTTTCTGCTCTTTTGGTAAATAATTAAAGATTAAAACAGGGATTGAGATTTCATCACCCTGTGTTAATGAAACTGGCAAATCTATGTCAACGAAGAAATCCTGAAATACTTTTATATTTGATAAATCTGAACCAAGTTCACCTTCTTTTGTTGATGCAAACATTGTCATGCGCCATGTTGTTATTGCATCAGGCATTCTCACCTTTAACCTTGCATTCCCCTCTTCATCAGTTATGATTGCAGGTTCAAATATAAAGGTTTCAGGAAAATATTCCCTTATCCTCGGTTCTTCAGGAACTTTTTCCTCTTTTATTTCCTCAGTAGTTAAAGTTTTAACAGGTATTCCCTTCCCTGGAGCAAAGAATATCTCTTCAATTCTTCCAAATCCGCCCCATTCATTTATATCATCATCCGTATTAAATATTCCATCTGGTCCAGCACTTATAATTCTAAAATCCGAAAAGAATTCTTCATCACATATTATTTTATATCTTCTATTCCATGGGTCAAGAAGGTCTTTTTCTTTTAATAAACCTTCTTTTATAAAAATTCCAATTGCCTCATCTTTTTTCGGATAATTCCCGTATTTTTCATAATACTTATTTATGGCGACATTTAATTTTTCACGAAGCTTTAAAAGTCTTTTAGAAAATACCTCTCTTATCTTCTCCTTAATTTCAAATCTTGTAGTATAATTTACCGGGAAAGGATTTTTGGGCAAAAGTGTAGAAAACATAACAATTTCTGCCCTTTCATCAATTGCGGGTTTTCTGACAATATTCACTGGCTCAAAACCGTGAATCTCATAGCGGGGAGTTAAAATCTCTTTTTCCAGTGTAAAATAAACTTTTTCAAGTCCTGGCTGCAATTCACTAACTGAAAAGACCGCTTCGTCAACAACCGCAAGACATAATAGTGCATTTTTTGGTTTACCATTTTTATCTGTAACTCTAAATAGGATCTCAGCATCTTCACCTGGTAGATATTCTTTTTTATCAGATTTTACCTTTATTATTAAATCGCTAAAACTCTGAACATAACAGAATCTTGTATCCCTTATTATATCAGAGCCCTGTGTGATGATATATGCATGGAGCCATATTGAACCTGCAAGGTCAGGAGTTAAATACAGTTTATAGTTCCCCTTCCCATCTTTTATCTCAATTGATTTTGTTAAAAAAGTTTGATTTTCTTTAATTACATCAAGATAAACTCTTCCAACCTTTTTTGTAGTGAGAAACTCTAAATCAACAACATCAAAAATTTTATATATCCCCCTTTTTGTTCTCATTATTATCTGGTCTTCTTCTGTATTTAACCTGAATTCTTTATTTAATTCAGAGGAATTGCCCCTTTTATCCACAACCTTAACAATAATTTTTATTTTATCTTTTTGTGGCTTATAAAGAAATTCTGCAACACCATAATCATCTAACCTTCCTTTTTTACTTATCCCTTCAATATTCATTTCAACATCTCCAGCACAGGGAGTGCCATCAGGATAATTTGCAACAACATATATTCTGTTTTCAAGATTTGGTTTAAGGATGCCACCTTCAGGAACTATTGAAATCTCTATTCCGCTTCGCACAACCTTCTTTTTCAATGTGATTTTTTCAGTATGATTTGCTTTATCAGTCACTTCTACATCTATTCTTACAAAGGCATCACCCTTTTCAAGGGGTTCACCAACAAAGTATTCAGGAAGTTTATAAGTAAAATGGTATAGACCATCCTTGTCAGTTTTTCCCTCAATAGTTGCTATTTCATTAAAGGCAATATCAAATTTATAGAGAGTAATCTTTACATTTCCATAAGCAACAGGTTTACCGAAGAAATATACCACATCAATATTTCCCTTAATTGTTTCACCTGGTAAATAAAATTCCTTATCAGTTTTTAAATTAATTTTGAATTTTGGAAGAACATATTTTTCAACCTTTACTGTTTTTTCAATTTTTTCATCATCAAGGATTGCACGGATCACCCAGTTACCAAAGTTTACCTCATCTGCAAGACGAAAGGAAGTATAAGCAACACCAAACTCGTCTGTCTTTAAAACCTTCTTGAAAACTTTATTCCCCTTTGAATCCTCTATTTCAAAAATAATCTCCTTATTTTTTACTGCAATAAGTTTCGGTTTTTGGAGAGAAAGTGTTCTTATATGAATTTTTTGCCCGGGCTGGTATATTGGTTTATCAGTTAAAAGATATGTAAGATTGCCACTTTTTATTTTTATATTTGTTTCATACTCGTCCTTCCCCAGCTTTGAACTCACAATAAATTTTAGTTTTGCATCTTTTATTCCATTAGGAATTTTGAAATTTGTCTCACAACTTCCTGAATTGTCAGTTTTCCCTTCATAGATAATCCTTTCCTCTTTTTCTTTAATTAAAATAACCTTTACCTTAGCATCCTTTAAAGGCTCGCAAGTTCTTTGATTTTTAACAATTACCCGATATTTTATGGGTGTACCATAAATAAACTCGTTCTGTCCTAAAATCTTTACAATCATTCTATCTTTAAGTTGAAATAATGAATATACTTTTTCTTTGTTTTTAAATTTTACTTTTATTCTCAAAATGTCAGGATCAGAAATCTTTTCCTTTAAATTTAGTCTGACAGGTAATGAATAATAATCTTCAATTATATGAATCCAGCGAGCAAATTCACCAATGATATTATCTTTTTCATCTAAAACAAAAACTTCAAATTTACCAGATTCTCCTTTCCTTCCCGTAATCGGGATTTTAAGTTTGAGCTCATAGTTATTCACTATCAATCCCGACTCTGCAATGATAAAAAATAAAAAAATATTTATAACTTTTGAAAAAAATAAACTCATTTTACCTCCTTATTTTATAAAATTATAAATCAATATTTAAAGAAATTGCTATTAAAATGCTGTAAAAAGACAGTTTAGTATGGTAGCAATATAATCTTTCAAATCTATTTTCCAAAAGGGCATACAGGATCTGAGTTAAGATGCGAATTTGATAAACTGAATATTCTTGAAAGACAACCATAGCAGATATTAAATCTTTCACAATCCCTGCAAATCCCCCGCCTCATTTCCTTTGTTTTAAATTCCATTAAAATCTTACTGTTTAAAATTTTTTCCCAAATAGACTTTAAACCAAACTCTTTTACATTCCCAACTTTAAGCTCGCGAGGAGAAAACATACAGTAGTTTACATCACCATTTGCTTGAATGTATATTGTTTTTCCCGCAACACAGCCAAAATGTTCTTCAACCGTGATACCACTTTTGCTTTCCTGAGAAGATACTCTTAAACCTGAAAATTCCTTAAAAGCCCAAAAGAATGGTTCATCATAATAAGCCTCTATTTTATATTTTGAGGAAAAGAAATGAACTTCTTTTAAAGCCATTAATTGTTCCGATGGAGATAGCGAATTCTCGTTATAATAATTCATATTTTCTGATGGTTTTAAAGGGATAAAAATTAAATTCGGTTTAAATGGTTCAAAAGTTTTAAAAAATTCTTCAATTTGAAAAAAATTCTTTTTTGAAAGAACAGTAGCAATACCATGGAAAATTCCTTCTTCAGCACATAACCTTATCTTATTCATTACCAGGTTAAAGTCACCCCCTCTTATTTCCTTATAAACTTTTTCTGTTGCACCATCTAAACTAAAAATCACTTTTACATTAAATCTTTTTAAACTTTTTATATTTATCTTGGCATTCCCATTTGTTATTATATAAACTTTGCATTTTAAAACATTGAGCACTTCTTCAAGGTCTTCTCTTAAAAATGGTTCACCACCTTCTAAGATAACCCAGCCAGGCTTTAAAGAGTTTATCTCTGAAGCAAGTTTTATTGCTTCATCATGTGAAAGTTCTTCCTCTGGAAGACCTGTACAGAATTCACAGTTTAAATTGCATTTATTTGTTATAGCCCAATCTACAAAATAAGGTTTTGCCTCCATTTTATCTTTTCCCTCCAGTAAATATTATTAAATACAGTCCCTGACGCTTTGTCTATCTCCATATGCTTTAAAAGTTTATCATATTTAACTCCTAAAAGTCCTAAACCAATCATTGCTTCGCCCTGTGCCGCTTCTTTAACTTTTTGAGATAATTTCGGTATTTTTCTCACTTCAAACCTATTTTCATAGAGATATTTTTTCACTGGCTCATATATATTTTCAAAACTTGTAAGTCTTCCTGAAAGATAAACCAGTTTAGAGGATGATAAATGAGAGGTTATAAGGAGTGCCCGCAGAAGCCCCTCACAAAAAGCATGAAACTCGTCTTTATATCGCTCAGGAGTGAAATCTTCAGGATTCATTGGTTTACCTTCAGCAAAAAAGCTTACCCCTCCTTCAAAGAGTAAAGACTTTTTAAATTCACCTAAAAGATAAGCAAGTTCACCATCCATCGCACCGGAGTTTAAAAAAGCAGGTCCTGGAAAGTTTGTTCCGCCTATCCCATCTATTATTTTCCCTTTATAAATGGCGAATGCTGCATTGTATCCATAACCAAGCTCCAGAAGAGAAAAACTTATTTCATCATAACTTTTATTTTTAAGTCTTGAATGCATCTCAATGCACAGGAAACATACAGCAAGTTTATCAGCAGTCCCCATATCTATTTTGTTAAATTTTCTATATCTTGGAACGGTAGGCAAATGAATAACCCCGGGAATAAAAACCATCTCAACTTTATTTTCTAAAATACTGAATGCCCTTTTCATCCCATCAAGCACAGGAATACTTTCTTTCTCTTTTACAAGTGTTATAAGAAATTTTTCATCCTCTTTAAGTTCTGAAAATTTTTTTAAGGGGAGTCCATAACCCGACGGGGCAATTATTATATCTGCTTCAAGGGAAAGAATTTTTTTAACAAATTTTTCTGGCTCCTCTCTTATTTTTTCTGATGGTACAGTTTCCTCAAAAATTATTTCATCTCTTGAATTGAGCAAACATAAATCAAAACTTTTTGTTCCCGGATCTATTCCAAGAGCTTTCATTTTTTGTTCCTGAGAACTTTTAGTTTAAAATTATACACTAAAATACTCTCTGCCATAAAATGAGCAGAATCTCTTTCTTATAACACAATGGAAATAATAAAAATTATAGAGAAGAAAAGGGATGGTAAGACTTTAAAGGAAGAGGAGATAAAAGTTTTTGTAGAAGGGATAAAAAAGGGGACGATTCCTGATTATCAGATTTCAAGTTTTTTAATGGCTTCATTTATTCAGGGGCTTTCAAAAAAAGAGACTTTTTATTTAACAAAATATATGACTCAAACGGGTAAAAAAATTGATTTAAGTGATATTGAAGGGGTTAAAATAGATAAACATTCAACAGGTGGTGTCGGAGACAAGATTTCAATAATACTTCTTCCAATCGTATCAAATTTAGGGATTAAAATACCGATGATTGCAGGGAGAGCACTCGGACATACAGGTGGAACAATTGATAAACTTGAATCAATTAAAGGGCTCAAAACAAATTTAAATATAAATGAATTTAAAAGTATAATTAAAAAAGTTGGGTTCAGCATAATCTCACAGACAGAGAAAATAGCACCAGTTGATGGAATTCTATATTCTTTAAGGGATGCAACAGGAACTGTTGAGAGTATTCCACTTATAACAGCATCAATAATGAGTAAAAAACTTTCAGAAGGTATTGATGGACTTGTGCTTGATGTGAAGATAGGTAAAGGCGCATTTATAAAAGAAAAAAGGGAAGGAGAAGAACTTGCAGAAAATATGATATGGGTTGGAAAAAAATATGGGGTGAAAACACTTGCAATTTTAACCGATATGAACGCGCCTCTGGGAAGATATGTTGGAAATTCCCTTGAGATTTATGAATGCATAAAATTTCTTGAAGGAGAAGAAATAGAAGATTTAAAAGAAATAGTGTTTACACTTGGCTCGTACATGCTTATACTTGGTAAAAAAGCAAGAAGTTTTGAAGAAGGGTTTGAAATGATGGAAAAAATATGGAAAGAGAAAAAGGGTATTTTAAAATTTGAAGAGTTTGTAAAAGAGCATAAAGGAGATTTAAACATTTTTAAAAATCCAGAAAAATTAAAAGAAGCGAATTATTATGAATACATAAAAGCAGAAAAGGATGGAATAATTGAAGAACTTGATGCTTATAAAATAGGTTTATGTGCAAGAGAACTTGGTGCAGGAAGATTTAAAAAAGATGAAAGAATAGACCATTCTGCCGGGATAATAATTTATAAAAAGGAAGGAGAAAAGGTTAAAAAAGGAGATACTGTTTTAAAAATTCAAGGGGAAAACAGAGAAAAAATTTTAAATGCTCTTTTTCTTGCAAAGACTTCTTTCAAAATCGGTAAAAAATTTAAAAAGAGAAAATTGATTAAGGAAGTAATAAGGTGATATAATTATTTTTATGAAAGCGATAATTTTTGAAGAGAGTATTCCAAGATATGTTTTAACAAAAATTCTTGGGAAATTCAAAAAATCTTTTTATTACGGGAATTTATCCTGTATAAGGTTTTGTGAAATCAAAGAGCCTTCTTTACCAGCGGGCAAATATTTAAAGATAAAAACAATTTATGGTGGAATATGTGGAAGCGATATTAATTTAATAACTCTGAAGGATTCACCAACACTTTCACCTTATTCCTCATCACCTTTTGTGATAGGACATGAAAATGTTGGAATTGTGTATGAAAAGAATGATGTTGTTGAAAGGTTTAAAAAAGGGGATAGAGTAATAGTTGACCCTGTTCTTTCATGTAATGCAAGGGAAATCGAATTATGTGAAAACTGTAAAAAGGGGGAATATTCAAGATGCCTTAATTTTTCTTCAAAGGGTAAATTAACTGAAGGAGTTATCATAGGGACATGCAGGGCAACAGGTGGTTCCTGGGGTGAATATTTTATTGCTCATGAATTTCAAGCATTCAAACTGCTTGATGAAATCTCTAATGAGGATGCAATACTCATTGATTCTTTTTGCTCCTCCCTCCATCCTGTTATGAGAAATTTTCCAGATGATAATGATAAAGTTTTGATAATAGGGGCAGGGACAATTGGAATATGTGCTTTATATGCTTTAAGGGCACTTGGAAGTAAATCAAAGATATACTGTTTAGCAAAGTATGAGTTTCAGGCTGAAAAAATAAATGGGTTTGCAGAGGTAATTTATTTAAAAGAAGATTATTTAAAAAAGTTTGCAGAGATAACAGATTCAAAAATATTGAAACCTATAATTGCTAAAGAATTTTTAAATTCAGGATTTGATATAATATTTGAATGTACAGGAAATAAAAATATGATAGAAAATTCCTTGAGATGGATAAAACCAGGTGGAAGGATTGTTTTAATAGGCACCTTTGGCATTTTAAATTTTATTGACTTAACACTTCTTTGGTTTAAGGAAGTAACCCTTTGTGGCACAAATTCATCAAGCACAGAAAATTATTTAAATGAAAGGAAAAGATGCTATGAAATTGCAATTGATTTGCTTAAAAATAAAAAAATAAGTTTGAAAGAACTTTTAACACATAAATTTAAACTAAAAGATTATAAAAAGGCAATTGAAGCAAATTTAAACAAAGGAAAATATAAATTAATAAAATCTGCCTTTGAGTTTTAAACTCTATTAACCGAATTTACTCCTCCCTATGTGTAAATGCGAGGATATTATATTAAACTTTTTTAATTATTTCTGCAAGAATTTCCTTTGTGCTTTCATCTATTTTTATAATTATTTTTTCAAGCCTTTTGTTTCCTTCATCAATTATCCTTTGAGTTTCCTTTATCAATTCCTCATGCCTTTTATTCCCTTCTTCAATCATTCTTTGAGTTTCCTTTATCAATTCCTCATGCCTTTTATTCCCCTCTTCAATCATCCTCTGTGATTGTTCAATCATCCTTTTTGCCCTTTCATCCTCTTTTTGAATAAGTTTATCTGTCATATATGAAAGAATAAAAGGCTCTAAAACTGCGATTGCCCCAAGAATTATTGCAATGATATTTGCAGTCTCTGTTGTCATAATTTTATTTTAAAGATAAAAAGAAAGAATTTTCAAATATACCAATACCAAAATTCAAAAATTATTTACACCCCCGAGGTGTAGTTATTTTTTCATAAGCCTGAGTAGTCATATCACACTCCGCTGCTGGTTCACCATTAGATTTCAAACCAAACTCGTATCCTCTATATGTTAAAAATTACCACCTTTTTCATTTTTCTCCTTCTTATTCATAAGATAATTCAACAATTGTTCCGTCTCCACAAATTGCATATATACAAGTTTTTCCACGAATATTTCCACATTTTATACATCCTGTCGCATCAGGGGCAATAGAGATATACGGTATAACATTTCTTGTCCAGGTATTAGTGGAAGGATTATAGGAAAATTCATGAATATAAAGGGTGTCACCATGCTCCACATCTTCTGGTGTTGCAGCAGCATAGAAATTATTCTTAAATAAAGGAGAACGAGGGTCCTGCATAACATCAAAATAACTGAAAAAACCTATCCCCATACCATATAAATACCTGGGGTAATAAGGATGCATCTGTGCAACTTTCCATGTACCACTTTCAGGATCAAATTTATAAGAATAAAAAATTCTGTCATAATATGCTTTAACAATTATCATATGACCTATATATCCGAAATGAAACAAATCTGCACCGGCAAAACCAAAAGGTGGAAAATTTTCTCTATTTGGCCAGAGCCCAACAAGATTTTTTTCCCAGTTTCCATTTGAATAAGTAATTTCAATTAGCGAATCAATTTCAGTAACCCCATAGAGCCGATTTATTCCATCATCCCTTCCTTCCCCTAATGCACCCACAAGAACATTTTCACTCACCATACCCTTAAAAACCCATTCATTTCCATTATACTCCATCTCATAAGTTTTGTACGAGTGGGTACCAATATAAAGCCTATTTACACCGTCATTCCTTCCGTCCCCTAAAACAACTGAATATATAATCCCCATATTAGCAGGTAAAGGTATCTCTTGCATAACCCAGTTTCCATTCTCATAAGAAATCTCAAAAAGACCTATTTTTTCAGTAGTGCGCTTATAACAATATATCCGATTTAAATTATCGGTTGCCCTTGCTTTCCCAATCACCATACTTTTAAATTTTGTTCCAGAAAAAATAGTAGTTTTAACCCATTCTGTCCCATTCCAGGTATATTCTACAAATTCATTATTTGGTGTTAAGTTAGCGCAGTAAAGCCTAT
>CBFGJO010000011.1:0-37506 GCA_965649125.1 Caldifarciminota bacterium
TCTGCCTTTTTTTCAAAATCTTCTTTGAATAAGAAAGGGTATGGATCAGTTCCTATAATATCAAAATTTTTATTTTCAAAAAAAATTTTTAAATATTCTCCTTTTAATGAGCCCGGCAAAAAACATATTGAAACTTTTTTATTTTCTTTTTTCCAGAGTTTTCCAAAAAATTTTAAAAATTTTATTCCCGATTCCTTTAAATTTTTGCCATTACAATTTTTACAAAAACATCCCTTTTCAAAAAGTTTTGGTTCATCAATAAAAACTCCATCTGCACCTGTTTCAATTAAAAAATAACTCCACTCTTTTAATAAATTCCTGAATTTTTTTGAATTTGGACAGGCAACAGGCTCCTTTTTACTCTTAAAATTTATACATTCTTCTGGATGTTCTGTTACAAAAAAAGAGGGTGGTTCACCACCAAAAAATTTCCCTACCCCCCATGGATCAAAGAATACTTCCAGACCAAAATTTTTTGATTCATAAATAATTTCTTTAATATTCTCTTTATAATATCTGAAATCCTCCTCTGAAAATGTGTGAATTATATAAGAAAAATTGCCACTTTTTATCTCCCTTAAATCCTTTTTAACCCATCTTACATCCCTTGTGCCGAAATATGAAATTCCTTTTTTCATAATAGTATTATAATCCATTATAATATTTTTTATGAAATATAAAGTTCTTGTTATAGAAGATGATAAAGAGCAAGCAGAAAGTTTATCAAATCTTTTAAGTAAAGAAGGGTTTGAATCAAAATATGCAACAGATGTGGGGAAAGCAATCTATTTTTATCAAAGGGGTTATAACATTGTTTTAATGGACTTAAAGATGCCCGAAATGAACGGAATAGAACTGATGGAAAAACTAAAAGAAATAAGTGATGGAATATTCATATTTATAACTGCATATGGAACAATACCTTCTGCTGTTGAGGCAATTAAAAAGGGGGCATTTGAATATCTCACAAAACCCGTTGATTTTGAAAATCTTTTAAAAGTACTTGAAAAAGCAATTGAATTTTATGAATTAAAAAAAGAGAATATAAGACTTAAAGAGGAACTTGAATATTACGAAAAAGAAAAGGCAATTGTTTATAAGAGTAAAAAGATGAAGGAAATAACCCTTCTTGCAAAGGATGTCGCAAAAACAGATGCAACAATTCTAATAACAGGTGAATCAGGAACAGGAAAGGAAATCCTTGCAAGATTTATACATAAGGAAAGTGGAAGAAAAGGGAGATTTGTTCCTGTAAATTGCAGTGCAATTCCAGAAACTCTTCTTGAATCAGAATTGTTTGGATATGAAAAGGGCGCATTTACAGGTGCTGAAAAAAGGAAGGAGGGTAAAATTCTGTGGGCTAATAATGGCACACTTTTCCTTGACGAGATAGGTGATATGCCATTAATTATTCAAGGAAAGATTTTAAGAGTTTTACAGGATAAATGTTTTGAAAGGGTTGGTGGCCTTGAGACAATCCATGTTGATGTTAGATTTATTGCTGCAACAAATCAAAACCTGGAAGAAAAAATAAAGAATGGGAAATTTAGGGAGGATTTATTTTATAGATTGAATGTTATAAAAATTCATATTCCGCCTTTAAGGGAAAGAAAAGAAGATATAATTCCACTTGCAAAATATTTTATAGATTTTTATTCAAAAAAATATAGAAAGGAGATAAAGGAGATAAGTGAAAAAGCACTTGAAAACCTTTTAAACTACTCCTGGCCTGGAAATGTAAGAGAACTTGAAAATGTTGTTGAAAGAACAATAATTTTAACAAAAGGGGATAAAATAGAGAATTTTGCAGGTATTGAGATAAAAGAAGAAAGATATGAACCATTAAAAATGGAAGAGGCTGAAAAAACTCATATAGAAAAAATTTTAAAGATGGTAAATGGAAATATTTCAAAGGCATCAGAAATCCTCGGAATTCATAGAAACACTTTAAGGGAAAAAATTAAAAAGTATGGAATCTTTATAAAATGAAAATAAGTGGTTTTACATTTCTTTATAATGTTTTAAAAAATGATTATCCTTTTATTGAATCAATAAAATCACTTTTGCCCCTTGTGGATGAATATATAATTCTTTTACTTGAATCAGATGATGGAACAGAACAAAAGATTTTAGAAAATTATGATAATAAGATGAAAATTATAAAGATAAAAAGGGAAGAAATAAAGTTTCCAATCTCCTTTGGATATTATACAACAACTGCTTTGAGAAATTGCACTGGCAACTTTTGCTTTTATCTTCAGGCAGATGAAGTTTTACATGAAAAATACATTCCTTATATAAAAGAGGCATTGAACTTTTTTAAAGATAAAATATTTGTTGAAGGATTTTTATTAAAATACAAACATTTTTTTGGAAATTATAATCTCTATCATGAAGGAGATGGATGGTATGAAAAGGAGATAAGAATTGTAAGAAATTTACCTTATATTTTTTCTTATAAGAATGCAAAGAGTTTCAGAAAAAATATAAATGGGAAAATAGAAAGATTAAAATGTATTTTACTTGATGCGTATATATATCATTATGGATGGGTTAAGGAGAAAAAAGTGATGATTGAAAAACTTGATTATTTTCACAAAATAAAAGGGGAAAAATGGGATAAAAAAATAGATGACCCTTATAAAGATGTTTATGGGTTAAAAATTTTTAAAGGGGAACATCCAGAATGTATGAAAGAAAGAATCAAAAATTTTAACGGAGTAGATATTTTACCTAAAAAGCCAAAATTAAAAAAGAAATTACAATTTTTAATAGGAGAATTATCAGAAAGAATATTTAAAAGAAGAATTTTATCCTCTTACCATTATTTACTTTTAGGAAAATACAGGAAATTTTAAAAAGTGTTTGATTTTAATTAAGTTTTTAAATATAATTTAATACTTTAAAAAGGAGGAAATATGAAAAAGTTTTTTATATTGCTTATAGGAAGTCTGATTCTATCAGGAGATGAAGTATTATTCAAAGTTGATAATCTTCCTTATGATGAAATAGAAAATTTACAGAAAAATAAAATAGAAGTATGGGAATGGAATAAGGATTTCTCTCTTTGTGTCGCAAAAGAAGAGAATCTGCCGAAAAACTATAAAATAGAAATACTGGATAAAAATCCAAGAAATGAAAATTATTTTATTATCAGGTTAATTGAAGATACAGATATTTCAAAATATAAAAAATATGTAAAAGTTTTATGGAGAAAAGATAATCTTTTTATTGTAAAGGATATATATAAGAAAAAACCAGAGGATTTGATTGTAAGAGCCGAAATAAAATACATAAGGAAAAAAGGGATTAAAATTTCTCTTGAAAATTTATATTTACCGATAAAACTTTCATTCCAAAACCCCATAATAGAACAGATGATTTCTCAAATTGATTCTATTACATGTTATAATTATCTAAAAAGATTACAAAATTTTAAAACAAGGAATTCCTATCATGATAGTATTGCAAAGGCTGCCCAGTATGTATATAATAAATTTTTAGAATTTGGACTTGACCATGTGTATTACAGTTACTCAGGGCAAGATCCATGGGGAGGAGAATTTAAAGCAAACAATATTGTTGGAATAAAATATGGACAAACTGATACTTCATTTATAATATGTGGTCATCTTGATGCCACAGCAGGTAATCCCTATGGTCCAGAAGGAATTGCCCCTGGAGCAGATGATAATGGCTCAGGAAGTGCGGGTGTTTTAACTGCTGCAAAGGTTATGGCAAATTACAATTTCAGACATCAAATCAGGTTTATATGTTTTATTGGTGAAGAACAAGGACTTTGTGGAAGTGAAAGATATGCTGATAGCTGTGCAACTGCCCAGAGTAAAATAAGAGGTGTTTACAATATGGACATGATATGTCATAGAGACCAGGGAACTGTTGAGGACCTTGATGCTGATGATAATAATCATCCCCCTTCAGCATATTTATCAGATACATTGATTCATTTTGGTGGAGTATATGTTCCAGAACTTCCAATAATTGAAAGGCATTTAGGTGGGGGAGCATCTTCTGACCATGCTTCATTCCAGAATGCAGGGTATCCTGCAATCTTAACAATTGACGATGCAGTGATTGGTGCAAATCCTTATATCCATACACAGGGTGATACAATAGGTCCTTCTGCGAATGATTTTAGATTGATGAAAAACAGTGTAAAAGCAATTGTGGCAACTGTTGCCGAACTTGCAAAGGTTTTAGGGCCAGAAATTTCTGAAAGTAAAAAATTTAAAAAGACTATTTTAACATTTAAAACATTCTCAAAACCTTCTGTTTCAAAAGATTTTGAATTTTATTCTTCTTTAGGGAGAAAGATAAATTACAATGTCTCAAAGGGTATTTATTTTATAAAAACAAAAGAAGGTAAATTTAAAATAATTTATTTGAAATAGTTTACAATATAAAAAAGCAAAGAAGTGATATCAGAGGCTCTTATACCTGGTATTCTTTGAGCCTGTCCTAAATTTAAAGGTTTATATTTTTTTAATTTTTCCCTTGCTTCAAAAGAAAGATTGGGGACTTTATCATAATCAATCCATTCAGGTATTTTCTTTTTTTCAAGTTTTTCAAAATGTTTTGCTTCATTGAGCTGTCTTTTTATAAACCCTTCGTATTTTATTTCAATTTCTATTTTCTCTTTTAAATGGGAAGGGACAGGTTTTGCTTTATCTATTTTGTTCAAATCATCATATTTAACTTCTGGTCTTTTCAAAAGTTCAAAAAGCGTTAATGTTTCTTTAAAATTATCATTACATACTTTTAAAGCCTCCTCCTTTTTAACTCTCTCTTTTTTTAATCTTTCAATCTCTTCATCAACAATTTTTCTTTCTTCTAAAAATTTTTTATATTCAATTTCTTTTATCAAACCAAATTTGTATCCATAATGAATTAACCTTTCTGGTGCGTTATCCTGCCTTAGAATTATTCTGTATTCAGCCCTTGATGTAAACATTCTATAAGGTTCGTCAACCCCTTTTGTTGTAAGGTCATCTATTAAAACACCGATATAGCCTTCATTCCTTTTAATTACAAATGGCTCTTTCTTATCAAGATATAAAACTGCATTTATCCCGGCAACAATCCCCTGTGCACCTGCTTCCTCATAGCCACTTGTTCCATTTATCTGGCCCGCCAGGAAAAGCCCTTTTATTATTTTTGATTCAAGCCATGGATAAAGGTCTTTTGGATCAGAAAAATCATATTCAATTGCATAACCAGGAACAATTATTTCTGCATTTTCAAGTCCTTTTATTGTTTTTAAAATCTTATATTGAATATCAACACCGTAAGATGTTGAAAGACCAGAAATATATATGATCTCTGAATTTCTTCCGTCAGGCTCCAAGAACAAAAGATGTCTTTCTTTATCTGGAAAATTAAAAACTTTTGCTTCAATTGAAGGACAGTATCTTGGTCCTATTGATTTTATCTGACCCGTGAATAAAGGACATATCTCTCTGTATTCATTAACTATTCTGTGAGTTTCAGTATTTGTATATGTTGTCCAGCAAATCTCCTGTTTTAAATTCAAAAAAGGGTTTCTAAAAGAAAAACCCCTTGGATTTTTATCTCCTTCTAAAACATTTACCTTATCAAAATCAATTGAACCCTTTTTTATTCTTGGGGAAGTACCTGTTTTTAGTCTCCCAAGATTAAATCCAAGTCTTTTTAAGCAACCTGACAATTTCTTTGATGGTCTTTCACCCATTCTTCCTGCTTTAAACTGCAAAAGCCCTATATGTATTACACCATTTAAAAATGTTCCACCTGTAAGTATCCCTGCACCTGCATATATTCTTCTACCCCCTTCTGTTATAACCCCTTTAAACTCTTTATCAGCAATTATTTCAATAACTTCATCCTCTAAAACAGAAAGGTTTTCCTGAGAAAAAATAACCTCCTGCATTCTTTTTTTATAGAGTTCCCTATCAGCCTGTGCCCTGAGTGACCATACAGCAGGTCCTTTTTTTGTGTTCAATAATCTAAACTGCAACCCTGTTTCATCAATATTCTTTGCCATTTCACCACCAAGTGCATCTATTTCCTTGACAAGTTGAGCCTTCGCAACCCCTCCTATTGATGGATTACATGACATTTGCGCTATTTTATCCTTCTTTAATGTTATTAAAAGAGTTTTTGCACCCATCCTCGCACATGCTAAAGCCGCCTCACAACCTGCATGACCTCCACCTATCACTATTATATCATACATAATCAAAATTTTAATGCATAAATTTCCTTGATTTCAATATCATTTTGGAAAATTGTTTTAGAATTTTAATATACTTTATAATATATTCATGTTTTTCTTGAAGTTCGCCATCTTTCTTTTTTTAAATATCCTTCTTTATCTTTCCATATTTAGATTCCTCTATTTTTTAAAAAATAAAATATCTACCTTGGATAGAACAATATTCAGTTTTTTGATTTATTTAACAACTCTCTTAGGAATATCCTTAATTTTAGGACTTGTACATATTTATGAAATAAAAATAGTTGCCCTTTTTATCATTTTCTTCACCCTTTTTTTCAGTTTTTTTAAAGGAGAAATCAAAAAAAGTTTTATTGGTTCTTATGAAAAATTAAAAGGCTTATTTGGAAGTTTCTTTTTTTCCTTAAAAAATGACCCTTTACTCATTTTTTTATTTTCAATAATTTTTTTAGAATTTATAATCCTTGCGCGGTTTACATTTATTTATCCACCATATGGATGGGACAGTTATACATATCACTTACCCCTTTCCTGGAGATTTGTTGGGGTACTTATTCTTCATTTACCCTTTTTAATCTTTGGCTCTCTTTCATCTTATTCTATTTTAAGAAAACTAAATATCTCAAAAGATAAATCTATTTATATTTTTTCTTTACTCTGTATGCCTATTATTCCAAATCTTGCAGGAACTCTCTATATTGACATTGAAGTTTCCTCTATGCTTTTAATTTTTTTAAATCTTTTGCTAACAGATTTTCCTTATAATCTCATTTTCCCTCTCCTATCGCTTTCAATAGCCGCTGGAATGAAATGGAGTGTTTTACCAATATTTTTTATTTTCCTTTTATATGGATTGATAAAACTTTTAATTAAAAGAAAATATATTTTGATTTTATTTATTTTTCTCTTATCCTCAATCACTTCTTTCCCTCAGTATCTTTATAATATTTATCTCAAAGGTAATCCAATTCATCCTTTTTATATAAAAATTTTTGGAATAAAAATATTTAATGGAATTAATCCTCCACCCTCTCAATTGGGAGATTTTCCAGTTTTTACATACAATCCCTTTATTATCATACCACAGCTTTTAGAATTTGGGTATGATTATATAAACTACTACATCTATGACAACCATAGTGGTGGTTTTGGTCCTCTTTTTGTTTCATTTGGAGTAATACCTTTTATATTGAGTATATTTTTTGTTATTAAAAAGGGTGATAAGCATTTATTGAAAATATTCTTTTGGTGTGCATTAATTTTTCTTACAGTTCCATATCGGTGGTGGACAAGATTCCATATTTATTTACCCTTTGTTGCTTTTATTGGTGCAATTTATCTCTGGGAAAAATTAAAACAGGTTAACCTGCAACCTCTAATAATTTTAATCACATTTTTTTCTTTTATAGAAGGGCTTATTTTAAGAAACAATTTTTATCTATTTATTGATGCGGTTGAAAAGAAAGAAGATTTAAAATTTTATGATAAAATTCTTGCCTCACCAGAAGAAAAGATTGAAAATTACAAGAAAATTTATCAGGATGAAAACCTTTCTCTATGGATAAGATGAACATTGTTAAAAATCTTTTATTTTTACAAGGCATTATAATCTTTGCAATTCATTTTATCTTTTCTCCTTACCCGATCAACTCCATAGAGAGATCAAAAAGAGCAATTGAATCCTTTATAAAAGAATATAAAATATTGAATAAAATTCAGAAAAGTAAATTTATCATTGATAAGGATGGATATAATTTTAAAATAGCATCTTTCGGATCCAGGGTTATTGAACCTTTATATTCCCATTTCTTTTTTATAATAAAAAACTACAAAATAGATGGTTATGATAATGGATTATATGTAATATCTATTCCAAAAAATAAACCTGATAATTTTAATTTGCATTTTTTTGACCTAAACAAAGATTGTGAAAAATTTTTTAATTATATGAAATATAGCCTCCAAGACACTTCCCTTCTTATCTTCAGTTTCAAAGGATTCACTTTTAATAATCCTGATACAATAAGTGAGACAATTTTCAAAAAAATGGGTGCCATGAATTACAAAAAGGCAAAAGAGGGTTACAGCTATATCTTTGTTACAAGAAAAGAAAAAGAAAATTTTGTTCCTTTAAAAGAAATTTTTTCAGAGAATAAATTACTTTTTGTTAATTTTAAAATAAAATTATGAAAAATAGAAAAATATTTAAAGATTTTTTATCTTTTGCTTTTTTCTCCTTTCTTGTCCTTTATATTTTCAAAAATCTTTTAAAACTATCTTTAAGAAAAAATATTATAGGTGATTTGGGAGACCCACTTTTAAATCTTTTTGTCTTAAAACATAACATAGAAAGAATTTTGAATTTAAATTTCAAAGATTTCTTTGATACTAACATATTTTACCCTTATAAATTCACCCTTGCCTTTTCTGAAAACTTAATATCCTCTTCAATCTTTATATTACCATTTTATATCCTTTCAAAAAATATTTTAATTTCATACAACATATTTTTAATCCTCAATTTCATTCTTTCTGGCTTTTTCATGTATCTACTTGCCTATCATCTTACAAAAAATTTTTTTACTTCTATTTTAGCAGGCATACTATTTTCATTTGCACCTTTTAAATTTCACCATTTAGGTCATCTTCATGTTTTAACAACAATGTGGATCCCACTTGTATTTTTATTTCTTCATAAATTCTTTGAAGAGAAAAAAAAGAGGTTTATTTTTCTTTCATCTTTATTTTTTATAATTCAATCACTTGGCTGTGCAAACTATATGGTGATAATTGCCCCTTTCATCTTGATAATGTTTATATTTTACACTTTAAAAAATATTGAATCAGTTAAAAAATATTTTACAGGCTTTTTAATTTTTATTATACTTTCAGGAATATTTTTAATTCCTCTTTATTACCCTTATTTAGAAATAGAAAAACTATATGGATTTAAAAGATCTATAAAAGAATGCATCTATTTTTCACCCACTCTAAAATCCTTTCTCACAACATACCCTTTTACATTTACAGGAAAATTTCTTATAAAATTTGCTGACCATCCAGCAGAACATGAAAAAACCTTTTATATGGGACTTATTCCCACTATCTCTATCATTTTTATCTCCTTTTTTATTCTTAAAAGGAAAATCATTTGCTTAAAATTTAAAAAAGAAAGTTTGGAATCAAAAACCCTTTATTTCCCCTATTTTGAAAAAATAAATATAAACCTTACCGATTTCACTTTATTTTATCTAATAACACTATTTGTAAGTTTTTTATTCCTTTGGGGTCCTTTATTTTTCAAAATAAGATATCTTTATAATCCTTTTTATTACATTTTTTACCATTTTTTCCCTGGAGCAAAAGGAATAAGAGTCCCTTCAAGATTTTTTATAATTTTTTTATTTTCAGCAGCAATTTTAATTTCCCATTTTTATTCCCTTTATTTTAAAAAAAGAACTATAATTATTTTATGTTTATTAACCCTTTTTGAATTTTTCCCTAATTATATCCATATATCCTCTATGCCATACAAAGGTAAAATACCAGAGGTTTATAAATGGCTTAAACAAAAAGATGAGAAATTTGCTGTAATGGAGCTACCAATTGAAGATTCAAGAACTTGGGGAATTCCATATGGTCTTGAAAAAGGATTTTTTTATCTATATTTTTCTTCATATCATGGGGAAAAAATATTTAATGGACATAGCGGTTATGAATCCTTCCTTTATACGATGGCTAAAAATTTTGATTTTAAAAGGCAGATTGAACTTGCAAAAGCAATAAATATAAGGTATTTGATAATTCATAAAGATGTTTATAAAGAAAATCCTCATGTATTTCCTGAAAATACTCTTGAAAATATGTTCTCCCTTATTGAAAATGAATATTCTGATGAGCTTTTAAAAGTTTTTGAAGATGAAATAGCAACTATCTATGAGATTATTTCAAGAAACAAAGATTACAATCCTCAAAAGGGGTATTTGAAAGATTATAAGTTTAAAATATATTTTAAAGGTGAAGATAAAAATAAAGGGAAACTGATTTTTGTTTATGATGATGAGAGTCCCTGTGTTTTAATTTATTCAAACAGAATTGATATAAAATATTATAAAGAGGGGAAACTCGCTTACAATCAAAAGATTTTAATAAATCCAAAGGAGCATTCACCATTTCTTTTAAAAGGTGAGGGATTTGAAAAATTGATAAAATTGCCATCCTTAAAATCAGGTGAATATTTAATGAGAGTTGAGGAAGATGGAAAGATTATAGGAGAAACAAAGATTAAAATTTGAAATAAAGTGAAAGAAATTAAAAAATAATGAAGAATTATACAGGAAATTGACTTCATAAATTTTATGCCTTTATAATTTTATTTTTCTTTTAATTCCCTTTAAGGAAGGAGATATGTGGCAAATGTTCAAAGTGGTAATAATAAAAGGTGCACTATTTGCTTTCCTTTTCTCCCAGAAACTCATCAGAATAGATGGTTCAAGCACGGTTTATCCAATAACAGAGGCAATCGCAGAGGAATTCCAGAAAACTTATAAGGATATAAAGGTTATTGTTGGAATATCCGGTACAGGTGGCGGCTTTAAGAAATTCTTGAGAAATGAAATTGATATAAATGATGCTTCAAGACCTATAAAAGAAAGTGAAATTGGAATTGCAAAGAAAAATGGAATTGAATACATAGAAGTACCAGTTGCCTTTGATGGAATAGCAGTTGTTGTGAACCCTGAAAATACATGGTGCGATTATTTAACCCTTTCAGAACTAAAAATGCTTTGGGAACCTTCTGCACAGGATAAAATTAAAAAATGGTCAGATATAAGGAAAGGATGGCCTCCAAAGGAGATTCATCTATTTGGACCAGGTGTTGATTCAGGAACTTTTGATTATTTCACAGAAGTAGTTGTCGGGAAAGCAGGCTCTTCAAGAGGTGATTATATTGCCTCTGAGGATGATAATGTGCTTGTTCAAGGGGTAGCAAATGACCCTCTTTCTCTTGGCTACTTTGGATATGCCTATTATGAAGAAAATAAGGATAAATTAAAAATAGTTGCAATTGACCCTGAAGATGGTAAAGGTCCTCGTATCCCTACAGTTGAAAGCATAAAAAAACGTGAATATTTCCCCCTTTCAAGACCACTTTTTTTATACATAAACTATAAATCCCTTGAAAAAAAAGAGATTGAAAAATTTGTTGAGTTTTATTTAGAAAAGGCAAAGGAGATAGTCCAGGAAGTTGGTTATATTCCTCTTTCAGATAAAAGTTATGAACTTGCTCTAAAAAGAGTTAAAAAGAAAATAAAGGGGACAATTTTTGGAGGAAAAGAAACTAAAGGCGGTGTTAACATTGAAGAAATTCTTGAAAAAGGAGAAAAATAAAATGAGAAAGAGTATAACTTTAATTATACTCCTTTCACTACAAGTTTAAATAAAAAATTATGTATCTTAAAAGAAAAATAGAGGAAAAAATTGTTAAAATTCTTTTTTTTTCCTTTGCATTTCTTTCAATTTTTATAACTTTTGGAATCATATTCATTCTTGCCTTTGAAACAATATGGTTTTTTAAAGAAGTTTCAATTGTAAGATTTTTTACTGAAAAAGAATGGACACCATTATTTGCTATAAAAAAATTCGGGATATGGCCACTTGTTTGCGGCACATTCTTAACTTCATTTATTGCAATCATAATAGCAATACCAACAGGTCTTTTTATTGCAATTTTTATAGGAGAGTACCTTCACCCAGAAATAAAATCAATTTTAAAACCCTTACTTGAAATTCTTGCAGGAATACCAACAATTGTTTATGGATATTTTGCACTTCTTTTTGTCACCCCTTTACTTAAAAAAATAATTCCTTCAATTTCTGGCTTTAATGCCCTTTCACCTGGAATTGTTCTTGGTATAATGATAATTCCTACAATCGCTTCATTAAGTGAGGATTCTATTTCCTTAATACCAAGAAGTTTAAGGGAGGCATCTTATGCACTCGGTGCAACAAAACTCCAGACAATTTTTAAAGTTGTTCTTCCTGCAGCCTCTTCAGGAATAATTTCTTCAATAATGCTTGGCTTTTCAAGAGCAATAGGTGAAACAATGATTGTCACAATCGCTGCGGGTCAAAGACCCGTTTTAACACTTAATCCCCTTGTTCCAATTGAAACAATGACTGCATATATAGTGCAGGTTTCACTTGGTGATACCCCTGCTGGCTCACTGGAATCAAGAACAATATTTGCTGTTGGTACATTTCTTTTTATCTTCACTTTTCTATTCAACATAATAAGTCATAGATTAAAAATGAAATTTATAAAATTTTATAAAATATAAAATAAATGCAAAAATTCACAAAAAGAAAAAAAATTTATGAGAAGATTTTTATAATTTTATCCATTTTATTTTTAAGTATTGCCCTTTTAACCCTTCTTTCTCTCATAGTAGATGTATTCATAGACGGTGCTTCTCGTTTAAATTTCAAATTCATAACAGGTTATCCATCAAGAAAGCCAGAAGAAGCAGGAATTTTACCAGCCCTTTTGGGTTCACTTTACCTTATGGTGCTAATGGTGATTTTCATAATTCCTGTAGGAATTGGTGCTGGTATATATCTTGAGGAGTACGCTCCAAAAAATTTTCTAACAAGTATAATAGAAATAAACATAGCAAATCTTGCAGGTGTTCCATCAATAATTTATGGGCTTTTAGGACTTGAAATTTTTGTCCGTGCTCTTGGTCTTGGAAGATCATTAATTGCTGGTGCACTCACTCTCGGACTGCTTGTTTTACCAGTAATTATAATGGCTACAAGGGAAGCCATAAGACTTGTACCAAATTCAATAAGAGAAGCAAGTTATGCAATTGGTGCAACGAAATGGGAGACAATAAAATATCATGTCCTTCCAATCTCATTACCAGGAATTCTCACAGGGGTTATCCTTGCAGTTTCAAGAGCAATAGGGGAAACAGCACCTCTTATAACAATTGGAGCACTTGCTTATATTGCATTTTTACCAAAAACTCCTCTTTCACCCTTTACTGCTTTACCAATACAGATCTTTAACTGGATTTCAAGACCACAAAAATCCTTTCATCAGAATGCAGCAGCAGGTATAATTGTTTTGCTCCTTTTAACTTTAATTTTAAACCTTTTGACAATTCTTTTGAGAAACTATTATACTAAAAAATATAAATTATAAAATGGCAGTTATAAAAACGGAAAAATTAAATGTCTTTTATGGAGAAAATCATGTTTTAAAAAACATAGATCTTGAAATAAAGGAAAATAAAATTACAGCAATAATGGGTCCATCAGGGTGCGGAAAATCAACCCTTATAAGATGTTTTAACAGGATGAATGACATCATAGAAGGTTTTAGGCTAAGTGGAAAAGTAATTTTCAAAGGAAAGAATATATATGAAAACAATGTGGATCCTACGGAAATAAGAACCCACATAGGAATGGTTTTCCAGAAACCAAACCCCTTTCCAAAATCAATATATGATAATGTTGCATATGGTCCAAGGGTTCTCGGTATAAAGGATAAATCCCTTCTTGACCATATAGTTGAAGAAACCCTTAAAAAAGCATATCTATGGGATGAAGTGAAGGGAAATTTAAAAAAGAATGCACTTGAGCTTTCAGGAGGTCAACAACAAAGACTATGTATAGCGAGGGCGCTTGCAGTAAATCCAGAGATTTTACTTCTGGATGAACCTACATCTGCCCTTGATCCAATTGCGTCAAAAAAGATAGAAGAACTGCTTGAAGAACTTTCAAAAGATTTGACAATTGTGATTGTTACCCATAATCCATCGCAGGCAGCAAGGATTTCAGATTATACTGGTTTTTTATATATGGGCGAACTTATTGAATACTCTGAAACTGAAAAAATATTCACTGTTCCAAAACATCCGAAAACGCAGGAATATTTAATAGGCAAATTTGGATAGGAGTTTTAAAAATGCTTGAGCAAAGATTAAATGAATTAAAAAATGAAATAATAAACTATGCATTCCATGTGGAAAAAATGATAGAGAAAAGTATAAGAGGATTACTTGAGAAAAGAGAAGACCTTTTAAAGGAAGTGATTGAAAAGGATGAAAATTTCGCAAATGAAATGGAGATAAAAATTGATGAATTATGTGTCACTCTAATTGCCAAATATGAACCAAAAGCAAAAAATTTAAGGGAAACCCTCATGATATTAAAGATAAACAATGACCTTGAAAGGATGGCTGACCATGCAGTTAACATTGCTGAAAGTGCTCTTTTTTTAATTCAAAGGCCACAGGTAAAACCATATATAGATTTACCAAGAATGGCTGAATTAACAATTAAAATGCTTAAAGATAGCATAAATTCTTTTATAGAAGAAAAGGATGATCTTGCTAAAAATGTATGTGAAAGAGATGATATGATAGATAATTTAAGGAACCAGATTGTAAGAGAATTAATAACTTATATGATAAGTGATCCCACCACAATTGAAAGATCACTCCATATTATAAGAATTTCCCAAAACCTTGAAAGGATAGCAGACCTTACTACAAATATATGTGAAGATGTAATATTTATAGCAAAGGGTAAAGTAATAAAACATCATCAGGATATATGATTATTTAATATGCATGCTTTTGGGAAAAGAAAGTAAGGATTGTCTTAACAATAATCTTTATATCAAACCATAAAGACCAATTATTTATGTAATACAAATCGTATCTTACTCTTTCATCAATAGGTGTATCACCCCTTAATCCATTTACCTGTGCCCATCCTGTTATTCCTGATTTAAACCTGTGCCTTTCTAAATACCTCGGGATTTCCTTTGAAAATTTTTCAACAAAATAGGGTCTCTCGGGTCTTGGACCTACAACACTCATATCACCCTTTAATACATTGAAAAACTGAGGAAGTTCATCAAGTGAATATTTTCTTAAAAACTTGCCAATCTTTGTTACTCTTGGATCATCTGGTGTTGTAAATTTCGGCTTTTCTTCTTTATCAGCACCAACCTTCATTGTTCTAAATTTTATCAATCTAAACATCTTACCATCCTGTCCAATTCTTTCCTGAAAATAAAAAACCGGTCCTTTATCATAAAATTTTATTAGGAGTGCAACAATAACCATAATTGGTAAAGTTAAGATTATGGCAAATAAAGAAAAAAATATGTCAAATAACCTTTTTAAGAATGCTTGAAATCTTGTGAGTCTTAATTCCTTAATTGTGAATAACGGCATACCAAAAAGTTGATAAACCCCTGCTCCTGAAACCATAAGCTGGTATATATCTGGAACTATCCTTAGAGGAAGTTCAACATCTTCACACTTTTTTATTATATCTTTTAAAAAATGCTGTTTTTCAAGGGGAAGTGCCACAAGTATAAAATCAATTGGTATCTTTTTTATTCCCTCTTCAAAAAATTCTTTTAAATTTAAAGCTCTTTCAATTACATATCCAATATATTTATTCTCTTCTATTTTCTCCTTTATCCATTCACTAATCTCACCCTCTCCAACAAGTAAAATCCTCTGAACACCTTTCCCCCTTTTAACAAATTCTCTTTTTATTATTCTTATTATTCCTCTAAAACATCCCATTAATACAAATGTAAAAAGAAAGAAGAAAATAACTACAAGACGAGAATAAAAGATTTTTCTATAAAAGAATGAAATAGTCGTAGCGATTATTGAAAGAAGAATTAGAGCCTTCAAAATCAAAAAAACTTCATCAAGAAAAGAAAAGCCCTTCTCATATACTTTCCATAATTCCAGAAAATAAAAAACAAAAAACGCCATTATAAATACTATCAAAAAAGCATAAAAATAGTTTTTAAAATCCGGAATGGGAAAGTAAAAAATAGGAATAATATTACTATAAAATCTGAACCAATAAGCAAAAATAAATCCCATTAAAAGAGATAAAATATCAGCAATAATTGTTGAAATTTTAAAGCAAATTAATTTTTTCATTATTAATAAATATTAATGAAAAAAAATATTTAAAATCAAATTGCTAATACACTTTGAAGAGATATATAATTAAAATATGTTTTTAATTTTAAATAAATTTACCCAATTTAAATATACCTTGAAAGATGTAGGAACAATAACATTAAGTCGTATACTTGCATTTTTATTTTCTTTTTTGGTTAGCATTTTAATTGCAAGACTCACGGGTCCAGAAGGAAGGGGCATTTATTCTCTTGTATCTGTAAGCATACTTCTTTTAAGCCTTATTTTATCCGGGGGGATAGAGGAAGCGTTTCCTTATTATATTTCACAAAAATATATAAAACCAAATAATTTGCTATCTCTTGTATTGCCTTATTTTTTTCCAATAGTATTTTTTATTTTATTGATACTCTTTCTAATTCCAATAAACTGGAAAAAAAACATACTACCTTCTTTACCGGATTTAGCATTCCCTTTATTATTCCTTGGGACTTTATTCCGGATACAGGGCAGAATAATTGGAAATTCTTTTCTTGGAATTAAAAATTTCTCGCTCTTTGGTTACCACCTTTTTTCCTATTCCTTATATGCTTTTTTAATAACATTGATTTTGAATTCCCTTCGTATTTTATCAACAAAAAATGTAATATGGGTTCCTTTCTTATCTTCTTTATTTGATGGACTCATTTTTACCATCATAATCCTTTTTTTGTTTCCCTTAAAAAAGGAAGAAAGGTTTATTCCTTTTAAATCCCTTTTGGAAAAATATAAGAAAATTTTAAAGTACGGAATCTTAGCACAAACTGGAGTAATACTTAATTTTTTTAATCTAAGACTTGATTTTTATATTGTAAATTACTTTAAAGGAGCTAAAGAATTGGGGCTGTATAGTATTGCAACAGCTGTAGGAGAATCTTTACACCTCGTTCCTTATTCCATAGGCAGAATATGGTTTCCACAGGTATCAGAAAATAAAATGGGGAAAAAACAGAAAACTTTTGAACTCCTTTTTATAACTTTCATAATTTCTTTCATATTAGGAGTAGTACTAGCAATAACAGGAAAATTTTTATTGATATTTATATTTGGGAAAAAATTTGAAGATTCTTATATTCCCCTTCTTCTCCTTATTCCTGGAATAATAAGTCTGGGACTCTCTTCAGTAACTTCAAGTTATTTCCATGGAATAGGAAAACCCTATTTGGGGACAATTATGAGCATTACTTCTGTACTTTTTACCATAATATTAGATTTTTTATTAATCCCTGAATATGGAATAAAGGGTGCGGCAATTGCTTCTTCAATAGCCTATACAATATCATTTTCAACAGGTTTTTCTATGATTTTAAAAACAAGATGAAAATTTGTCTGATTTGCAGCAAAGGACATCCTGGTGTAAAAACACATTTTTTTCATCTTTCAAAAACTCTAAATGTACCTGTATTTTTTATAGAAAATTTATATAATACTTTTTTTTTAAAATTCTCTAAATTTATAAAAACCCCTTTATTTACATCATCAACCATTAAAGGATTTGATGTTATAATATTTGGTGGATGGCATCCTTTGTATTTAAATATCATAAGGAATTTAAAAAGAAAAAATAAAAAGATAGGAATTTACTGGACAAGCTCAATTGGACAATCCGAGATGACAGAAAAAAATATAGAAATATATTATTTGATCCAGATAATGACTCTTTTAAAAGAAAATTTATTAGACTTTCTTCTGGTACCTGAAAGAACATATGAGGCACTGGGAAAACAAAAAAGGGTGTTTCTTTTACCTTATACATTTGACATTTCTCAATTTAAATTTCTAGAAAAAAAAGAAATAATTAAAAACGCAGATATATTTTGTCCATGGAGATATGGCAAAAATGTATTGACTCAATTCTTAGGAGTGTATATGGCTGATTCTGAAATTAAAATCTATACTAACATAAAAAATAAAGAAATCTCAAATTTTTTAAAATTACTCAAAATACCTTATGTCTACATAAATTGGATACCCTCTTATCAAAAATATTTAGAATTTATCTCTCAAATGGGTTTTTCACTTCAGATTACTTATACTGAAACTTTCAATTATGCAGTAGCAGAAAGAATGGGAATAGGAATACCTGTGTTTGTGTCAGGAAACATATTTTTAATAACCCAGGATAAATTTTTAAAAAAATACTTATGTATAGAAGCCCCTGATTCTCCATTAGAAATATCTAAAAAAATAGAGTTTCTACTTAAAAATGAATCCCTTTATAAAGAAATAAACTTCCATATAAGAGAATCTCTTGAAGAATTTCTGAAATTAAAAGATGAAAAATTTAAGGAATGCTTTTCTGAATTATTAAAATTTATTCAAAATAACTTATGAAGGAAAATAAGACAAAATGGAGGCTAATTTTAAGTGAGTGTATTTTCCTTTTGATCACAATTTCAGTATTCCTTATTTTTATGAATCTTTCCATTAAATGGATAATAAGATATTTAATTCTCATTCTTTATATTTCAACTGGATTTATAACTTTAAATTTTTTAAAAACACTTCTGCTACTTTCACCCCTTTTAATCCCAATGAATATAAGATGGTTTATAAAGTTTGAAAATTACTATTTCCCTTTCTCTTTTTTAGATATATTAGGACTTATTTATATCCCTTTTTTATTTAGCAAATTTAAAAATCTGCAAAAAAAAGATGAATTCAAAACCCCATTTCTTATCTTGTTAATCGCCATATTATTTTCTTCCCTAAATTCACTAAAACCCCATTTTACCTTTTTTATTTCTACCTTTTTTATATTAGGTTATTCTTACTACAGATTGATGATTGAGAAAATAGAAAGTGAAAAGGAATTAGAAATCTTTATTTACTTACTCTTTTTTTGTTTTATATTAAACTCAATAGTTGCAATTTTTCAACATCGTGGTGGATTTTTTATTTTTGGAGAAGAGGTATCTCCACTTTATGAAAAAGGTACACTTTTCCCGGGCGGAAGAGTAAAGGGACTTTTCATCCATGCAAATTCTTTTGCTGCAATACTTGCAATTTTTAGTCCCTTTGCCCTATCTTTCTTTCTTTCAAAGGAAATAGATAAAAAATACAGAATTTATTCCCTATTCACATTTCTTTTAATGACCCTTTCTATATTTTTAACACGTTCAAGAAATGGATACATCACATATTTAATCTCATGCATAACTTTCTTATTTTTAATTCTTCTTAAACAAAAAGGTAAAAAATTTCATTTCGTTATGAATATGCTTTTTTTTATAGGAGTAATAAATTTCCTTGTGCTTATGAAATTCCCTTTTATATATAAACGAATACTCTCCATCTTTCTCTATCAATACGATCCATCCGCAAGAATAAGATTTTTCATATGGCAAAAATCTATCTCTACATTTATAGAGCAATTTCTCACAGGTATTGGATGGGGAAATTTTGCATTTCAACCTTATTCTTTTAAACTTCTAATACCACATAATCTCTATATTAATATTTTACTTGAGCTCGGAATAATCGGCGGAATTGCTTTTATTTATTTCGTATATGCATTATTTAGAAAACTTTTTAATCTTTTCTCCCTTTCTGATTCAAAAAATCTACATTTCACTTTACCTCTTCTTTCTGCATGGATAGGATTTTTTCTAAATAACATATTAGATTCTATCTTTACATCTCCTACCCACACAATTGAAAATAAATTCTTCTGGATACTCCTTGCATTCACAACTCTTGGAATCCACTTTTTTATCAAAAATTTTAATTCAAAAGACTTTTGTAAATCTCATACATAAAGATTGCATTTTTTTCCCATGTATATTCTGAAGCAACCTTAATACCTCTTCCAATTAGTTTCTTGCTCATTATACTATCACTCAAAATCATGTATATCTTCTTGGCTATCTCTTCACAATCTAAAGGATTTACAACAATTCCTTCCCCTTTTGTTACCTCTATAAGTGCTTTATTATTTGATATTACAACAGGAACCCCGCATTTCATAGCTTCAAGAACAGGAAATCCAAACCCTTCGTAAAGGGAGGGAAAAACAAAAACATCTGCATTTTGATATATTTTTACAAGATTTTCCCTTTCAAGATAACCTTTATGAATTATAAAATTTTTATAAGGGCTTCTCTCAATCTCCTTTTTTATTTCTGACCAACCATAACCTTTTTTACCAACCAAAATCAAATAATGTGGCACTTTATATTTTTCTTTCAATATGTGAAAACTTTTAATAAGGGTGACAATATTTTTTCTTTTCTCAAGGGCACCTACATATAAAATATAAGGAAAATCTTTATATTTTTTGTCGGGATCTGGCTCAAATATTTCCTCAATACCATGATACCCATAAAAAACTTTTCCTTTCGCATAAGGAAAGTTTTCTTCAACCTCTTCTTTTATAGTTTTAGTTGGTGTTATTATTGCATCGGCTCTTTTAATAGAGTAAGTAAGTAAAGTTTTAAAATAAATTGAATAAAATTTAGAAAAACTTTCAGGAAAATATAATGGTGCAAGATCATGAATTGTAATGATAAGTTTAGTCTTTAAAAAAATTGGAGCAAAAAAATTTGGACAGTGAAGAATGTCAATATTATATTTTTTTAAAAAAATGGGAAGATAGAAGTTAAGCCAGATTGGTGAAATGAATTTACCATATATAGGAATTTTAAGCTCTTCTATCTTTATTCTTGGAGATAAAAAATCATCTTTGAGCTTTTTATGAATAAATAAAATAAACTCAACTTCTTCAAAACATCTTGTCATACTTTTAACCAAATTTTCAACATAATAACCTATCCCACCCTTTTCCCCTATAAGATGTCGTGCATCAATTCCTATAATCATAAATAAAAAATTATATTGATTTAACATTTTCAAATACAATATAATTTAAAAGTGTTAAAAATACTTTTTATATCACCATATTTCCCTTACTACACAAAAGGTGGGGGTGGGGTTCTCTCTTTCAATAGAATTCGCCTTCTCTCAAAATTTGCAGAAGTTGATCTTCTTTTTTTAACAACTAAAAATGAATTTAAAATGTACTTAGAAGAGTTTAAAAATTTTGTAAGAGAAATGGATTATGTAATTCAAACAAATTATGAATCAATTAAAAACCTATTTCTATATTTTCCATTTAAATCTTTAAAAGAGTCCTTTGTTTTTTCAAAAGAATTTTTAAGAATTTTAAAAGAAAAAATTTCTAAAAATAAATATGACATAATATGGTTTAATCATGAAAGAACATTTCAATATTCTTTTTATATTAAAAAAGGTAAAAAGATAATGGATCTGCATGATGTTTCCTCAGACAGACAAAAGAAAATGTTCTTTGGAACAAAAAATTTGTTTTTAAAATTAATCCATCTTTATGAATATTTCAGGATAAAGAATCTGGAGCGAAAAATATTAAGAAATATGGACGGAGTGATTGTAACATCAGAAAATGAAAGGAAAAAATTAAAAAAGAGAGATAAAGTTTATGAATCAACATTTTGTTTAGATATAGAAATAAAAAACAAAACAAAAAATGAAGAAAAAAATATACTGTTTATTGGTGATATGAATTATTATCCTAATAAATATGCAATTTTTTATTTTATAAATAAAATATATCCAATTATCAAAAAAAATATTAAAAATGCAAAATTACTTGTAGTAGGACCATCTATTCCTCAAAAGATCAAAAAATTGAATAAAGAGGAAGGTATAATTGTAAAGGGATTCATTCCATCTATTGATGAAGTATATTCAAATGTTAATGTTCTTGCTGTTCCTTTAAGAATAGGAACAGGTATAAGAATAAAAATACTTGAAGCAATGGCAAGAGGAATACCTGTTGTTTCAACAAAAGTAGGGTGTGAAGGAATAAAGGGACTTAAAAATGGAATAAATATAATAATAGCAGATGAACCTTTAGAATTTGCAAAAGGAATTGAGAGACTTCTGAATGACGAAAAATTTGCAGAATCTATATCTAAAAATGCAGGAGAGTTAATTAAAAAGTATTATTCAACAGAAAATTTAAAAGAAATAGTTGAAAAAATAATAAATGAAGGAAAATAAAAAGATCATTTCAATTTCTTTTTCTTATGAAATAGGTGGGGCTGAGATTTCTTTAAAAAGCCTTTTGAATGAATTGATTAAAAAAAAATAGAAGTTTATTTATTTACCTCTCAAAACCTTTTAAATTTTTATAAAATTCCTTTAAAGAAAAAAGAAGCAATTTTCAAAAAACCTTTAAAGATTTTTAAAAAAATTAAAGGAATCAATTTTGTCAACCCCTATACTTTTTTTAAGATGATTTACATTTTTTTTATCTATTCCTATATTATAGGAAAAATAGCAAGAAAGGAAAAAATTAAAACTATACATTTAAATGATTATAAAAGTGGTGGTTTTATTCCATTTTTAAAAATCTTTACAAGATCAAAAATTTTATGGCATATAAGAGATTTATTCCCATGGGAATCAAAATTAAAATATTTTTATTATAAAATATCAGGGAAATTATGTGATACCTTAATAGCAAATTCACCCCTTGTAGAAAAAATGCTACATGATATTGGTTTAAAAAAAATAAAAATGATTTACAACATAATGAATTTTAAAGAAGTAAACATTTCAAAAGAAAAAGCAAGGAAAAAATTAAATTTACCTTTTGAAAAAACTATAATAGGATATATAGGGAGGATTTCAGAAGAAAAGGAAATAGAAAAACTTTTAGAAGCAATAAATTTAATAAAACATAAAATTGAAAATGTCTTATGTTTAATAGTAGGAGAAGATTTTAAAGGAGGATTTTTAAAGAAAAAATTACTTGATTATGTTAAGGAAAAGAAAATTGAGGATTATGTAAAATTTACAGGATGGAAAGAAAATATAGAAGATTATTATGCTGCTCTTGATATATTTGTGCATCCAAGGGAAAATACATATGAACCTTTTGGAAGAACTATTGTTGAGGCAATGTTTTATGGGATACCTGTTTGTGTATCAAAAAAATTCTCATGGTTAATTAAGGATGGGGAAAATGGATTTATATTTGAAGGGGGGGCAGAAGGGATCGCTAAAAAAATCTATGAAATTGTTGAAAAAGAAAATAAAGAGATTGTTTTAAAAAATGCAAAAGAATTTGTAAAAAAAGAATTTAAAAAGGAAAGAATTGTAAATGAATTTATAAAGATTTTATTCAATGAAAAATAAAACAATTTTCCTTTATACTTAAACACAATGAAAGAATTTACAATAAGGGCAGCCTTTCTTGGAATTTTTCTTTCAATAATTTTTGGTTGTGCAAATGCTTACCTCGGACTTAAAATGGGGATGACAGTATCAGCATCTATACCTGCTGCGGTCATCTCTATGGCAATATTAAGGGGAATATTAAAAAAAGGAACAATTTTAGAAAACAATATTGTTCAAACTATTGCATCAGCAGGTGAATCCCTTGCAGCAGGCGTTATATTTACTGTTCCTGCTTTAATTATGATTGGCTTAAATGTTAGCATTCTTTATATTTTTCTTGTTTCATTTGCAGGTGGAACTCTTGGTGTTCTTTTGATGATAATTGTAAGAAAAAGATTTATTGAAGAGGAAGATAAAACCCTTCCATATCCGGAAGGGAGAGCATGTGCAGAAGTATTAAGAGCAGGTGATGAAGGAGGTGAAAAGGCTAAAAATGTATTCCTTGGAATAATCATTGGTTTTTTATATAAACTTTTTTCAATGGGTTTTCATTTATTTAAAGATGCAATTGAATTTTTATTCAAAATAAGGACAAACCTTTTGCTCTCCTTTGATAATTCTCCTTCACTTTTAGGTGTTGGTTTTATCCTTGGTTTAAGAATTTCTTTTTTGGTTATGGCAGGAGGGATTTTGGGATGGTTTGGAATAATGCCCCTTCTTGAGGTATTTTTAAAAGAAGGGAATGAACTTATGCCAAATCTTATATGGAGCAAATATATAAGATATATAGGGGCTGGTGCTGTACTTGCTGGCGGAATAATAAGTTTTTCAAAAGCAATCATCTCTATCTTTTCAAAAGGAAATATATCATTTAAAGGAATTATAACAAAAAAGGATTTACCTTTTGGATTTATTTTAGGAGGGGTAATTTTCATTTATATTTTTTTATCTTTAATTCCTTATTTTAAACAGAATTTTATTTCAAGCATATTTATAATATTATTCTCATTTTTATTTGTGATTGTTTCATCAAGAATAGTTGGAATAGTTGGTTCTTCTTCAAATCCTGTATCTGGAATGACAATAGCAACACTCCTTGTAATAAGTTTAATATTTTTAAAATTGAAAATTAAAGGAATAGAAGGTATTATTTCAGCACTCACAGTTGGTTCAATTGTATGTATAGGAGCAGCAATTGCAGGAGATACTTCTCAGGATTTAAAAACAGGATTTTTATTGGGTGCAACACCAAGACTTCAGCAAATAGGTGAACTTGTAGGAGTTATTTTTTCATCAATTTTTATAGGATGGACATTATTTCTACTAAATAAAGCATATAAAATTGGCTCAGAGATTCTCTCAGCACCTCAAGCAACATTAATGAAACTTGTGGTTGAAGGAGTTTTTAAAGAGAATATGCCATGGGAACTTATAATTTCAGGAATTGGAATTGCAATTTCAGTTGAAATATTAGGTTTTCCTTCTTTACCTTTTGCAGTTGGTCTTTATCTCCCATTAAGTT
This sequence comes from Caldifarciminota bacterium, assembly GCA_965649125.1. GTDB lineage: Bacteria > Hydrothermota > Hydrothermia > Hydrothermales > Hydrothermaceae > JBDRZD01. The sequence continues at coordinate 24,920 of CBFGJO010000011.1, forward strand.
TATCAACAACAATAGGAATTGGTGGAATAATCTCTTATTTTATAAAAAGAAAAGAAAAGGGGATACTTTTATCATCTGGACTTGTTGCTGGTGATGCCTTAGCAGGAATATTTATAGCGATATTAACAGTTTTAGGCTTACCAATTTTCTCTTTTAAAATAAAAGTTTTATCCAGTTCCCCTTTGTTTAGTTTATTCTTCCTTTTTATTTTGGGAATATTCTTATTTTTAAAAAGCAAATGATAAAGTTATTTTTAATTTCTTTACCTGTGATTTCAGAGGTAATGTCAAATGTAAAGGGTTCTGATTCCCAATCTCCTGGCACACCAGGTGATAGGAATGAATTTATTGAAATTTTTAACAAAAGTAATGATACAATTGATTTATCAGAATATAAAATAACTGATTTTGACGCAGTGGATAACATAGTTCTATGGACAAATGACTCAATATTTTTATATTACCCCAATGTAATAATAAATACAACAAAAATTCCTCCAAAAAGATTCGCATTAATACTTGACCCTGAATATCTTCAAGAAGGGGATGGAACATATGTAAGACCTTATAATTTCCCATCTGGAACAATCATTTTAACAGTTAGTAATACTACAATAGGTGATGGTCTTTCAACAAGTGATCCAATAGCAGTTATATCACCTTCAGGTGATACAGTAACAACTTATGGAACACCTTTTAATCCTGATGATTCAATTCCTTTATCACCTCTTGACGGAGTATCAGTTGAAAGGATAAATCTTTTTGGTCCTGATACAGTTTCTAACTGGGCATTATCACAGGATTCAAGCGGCTCAACCCCTGGAAAGGAAAACTCGGTAAAATTCTTACCTGACCTTTTAATAAATTCAAAAAGCATAATAATAACACCACCTTTCCCTGAGGAAAACAAAGAATTTGAAATATTTGTTAAATTTTATAACAAGGGATTTGATACTTTAAGAGAAATAAAAATTTATATTGAAATAAATGATTTTTATAAAGATTCTTTAAAATTTCCTGGATTTTTACTGAAAAAAGACTCTGGAATTGTTGAATTTAAAATAAAACCAATTCAAAAGGGAATTTATAAAGGAACTGTTTATGGAAGATCAATTTACGATAGTGACACTTTAAATAATAAAATAAATTTCAATATATTTGTTTCTTTAAAACCAATTTTTATTACAGAAATAATGTATAATTCTGATTATGAATGGATTGAAATATTTAATTCAACAGATGATACACTTGACATATCAAATTTTGGAATATCTGATGAAAATAAAAAAATAGAAAATTGGGGGAATTTAAAAATTGAGCCTTATGAATATATTGTAATAATTAAAAAATGGGAAGATACAATCCCTCTTTTTCAAAAATTTGGTAAATTTAAATGCATTGCTCCTTTAAATGAATTTTATTCATTAAACGATTTAAAAGATATTGTTTATATCTATGATTTTAAAGGAAATATAATTGATTCTGTTCCTTATGAATATAAATGGGGAGGAGGAAAAGATACATCCTTAGAAAGAAAAGGGATTGATTTTCCATCAGATGAAAGATTTTCATGGAGTTCTTCAATTTCTCCTCAAGGCGCAACCCCTGGAAGAGAAAATTCAATTACCGAGAAAATATTTCCGGAAGGGAAATATGTATATTTAGATGGAAAAATATTGAGAGATAAAAACGAGTTGAAACTTTTCATAAATCCTCCTTATAATCTAACAGAGGTTAAAATTTTATTGTTTGATTCAAAGGGTAGATTAAGGGAAAAAATTTTTGACAATTTCATAATTTCTTCAAAAAGAGTTTATAATTTATCACAAATTATGAAGGAAAGAAAAAGTGGCCTTTATATAATTTATGTTGAATTAAAAGAAAAGGGTGGAAATAAAAAATTTACTAAAAAGATACCCTTTGCAATATGGAAATGAAATATTTAATAAAAGGTGGTAAAAAACTTAAAGGTGAAGTAAAAATAGAAGGGGCAAAGAATGCTGCCTTACCAATTTTAGCATCAACAATATTACTTAATGAAAAAGTCATCTTAGAAAATATACCGGATGTTGAAGATATAAATACAATGGTCTCACTACTTGAAGCACTTGGTGCAAAGATTAAAAAAATTGGTGAAAATAAATTTGAAATTGATCCAGAAAGCATAAATTCTTTTGAAGCACCCTATGAGGCTGTTAGGAAAATGAGGGCATCAATATATGTTTTAGGACCACTCCTTGCAAGGTTTGGAAGAGCAAAGGTTGCATTTCCAGGTGGATGCAGTTTTGGACCAAGACCAATAAATTATCATATTGAAGGTCTTAAAAAAATGGGAGCAGAGATAGAAATAGATAAGGGATTTATAATTGCAAAATGTAAAAAATTGAAGGGAGAGGAACTCTGGTTTGATCAAAAATCAGTTGGAGCAACAGCACACCTTGCAATGGCAAGTATTTTTGCAAAGGGAAAAACTATTATCTTAAATGCTTCAAAAGAACCAGAGGTTGTTGACCTATTAAATTTTTTAAAAAAATGTGGTGCAAAGATTAAAGGAGAAGACATAGTTGAAATAGAAGGAGTTAAAAATCTTTCACCACCAGCAAAATATAAAATAATTGATGATAGAATAGAAGCAGGAACATTTTTAGTTGCTGCAAGAATGTGTAAGGGAAAAATAAAAATTAAAAGTAAATGTGGAAAATACCTTGAAAATGTACTTGAAAAACTGAAAGAGAGCGGAGCAGAGATAGAGGCTACAAAAGAAAATATATATCTTGATGGGGAAAATGATATTTTACCCCTTAAAATAGAAACAGCACCATATCCAGGTTTCCCAACAGACCTTCAGCCCCAATTTGTTTCAATGCTTTCAATTGCAAAAGGAACATCAATAGTAAATGAAGGAATATATCCTGAAAGATTTGGATATACAGGAGAACTTATGAGAATGGGTGCAAATATAAAAACCCAGAAGGGAATATGCATAATTGAAGGTGTTAAAAAACTTAAAGGAACACATTTAATTGCACCTGATATAAGAGCAGGTGCTGCACTTGTAATTGCAGCACTTTCAGCAGAAGGTGAAAGCATTGTTGAGGGGATTGAACATATAAAAAGGGGATATAAAAATTTCTATGAAAAATTAAAAAAACTTGGGGCAGAAATAAAAATTATAAATGTTTCACGTGAAACATATCCCTAATCTCTTTATATTTTACTATTTTCCTCCTTATGGAATGTCAGGGAGTGTAAGGGCATGCAAGATTGCCAAATATTTGAAACAAAAAATGAACTTTTTTATAATATCCTCAAAAACAAAACATTGGGTATATGATAAAAGTCTTTTAGAAGATATTGAGAATTTAAACATTATTAGAATTTTTGATCCAATTGGATTTTTAATTGGTGGAAAAATAAAAGAGAAAAATGGGAAAAATTTTTTTGTTGATTCAAAATTCTTGTGGAGATACTTAGCAGAAATTTATATAAAGAGAAAATTCAAAAATGTTAAATTAATATATGTTTCTTCTCCACCTCCTTCTTCAATAATTCTTGGATATAAACTCAAAAAATTTTTTAACTCAAAACTTATAATTGAATTAAGGGATGAATGGATTTCAAAAAATAAAAAGAAAGAAGAAGGAATTTTAGAAATTTTAAAAAATTCTGATGGAATAGTTTATTCTTATGAGGGAATTAGAGAAAAATTTAAAATTAAGGGAATAGTTGCTGAACATGGATATGAAGAAAAAATAAAAGGTGAAAAAAAGAAAATAGAAGATAAAAAATTCAAAATATTTTATACAGGAACTTTAAAAAATGCAAGTGATTCTTTTATAAAATTTTTAAGAGAGATTAAAAATTTAAAGGATGTTGAAATTCATTATGCAGGAATTTTACCAGGAAATCTGCCAGAAGATATTAAAGCTTTTATTAAATATCATGGATTTATACCTTATAAAAATCTTAAAAATTTACTTGCCTCTTCAAACCTCTTTTTACTTATCTTTGATAAAATAGGAAGTTATACTGCTCCAAGTAGATTCTTTGAATATTGCGGTTATGATATACCTGTTTTATGTATTGCACCAAAAGGAACATACCTTGAAAGGGTTTTAAAAGAAAGAAACAAAGGATTTTATTTTTCAAAAGAAGAATTAAAAGAGGCAATAAAGATTATAAAAGAGATAAAAAGAAAAGAAATTCATGTAGAATTCAGTGGAAATACATGGGAAGAATGTGGAGAAAAAATATATGAATACATCAAAAAATTTATTTAAAAATATATGAATACAAAAACTCCATTAATTTCAATAATAACGGTTACATATAACAGTAAAAGGGTAATTAAAAAATTTTTGAAGGAGATAAAGAAAATAGAAGATACAGAAATAGTGATTGTTGATAATTATTCAAAGGATGGGACAAAAGAAATTTTAAAAAATGAAAAGGGAATAAAAAAGATTTTTTTGAAGAAAAATGAAGGGTATGCAAGGGCAAATAATATTGGGGTTAGGAATTCAAAAGGGGAGATACTCATTTTTTTAAATCCCGATTCTTTCCCTTTAAATTTTGAAATATTTAAATTAAAAAATATAATTGAAAATTATGAAATTGTTGCACCCCTTATTTTAAAGGAAAATAAAGAGATAGAAAATTCAATAAGAGAATTCCCTTCCTTTTTAGGATTTTTATTCCCCTTTTTATGGAAAAAAAAGTTTGATTATAGCAAAATTCAGGAAGTTCCTCAACCTATGTTTTCTTCAATATTCATTAAAAGAAAAACCTTTGAGAAATTAAATGGTTTTGATGAAAGATTTTTTATTTATTTTACAGATGTTGAATTTCTGGAAAGGGCTAAAAAAAAGAATATAAAAATAGTTTTCTATCCTGAAATTGTTTTTTATCACGAAAGGGGGAAAAGTTCTTTAAACACAAAGTTTATTCTGGGAAGAAAATATCTTGATTGGGGAAGGGGGGCTTCAAAATATTTTTATATTTATAAAAATCTATTTGAAAAATTATTATCAATTCCTTTAATATGGATTTACACAATTGCAAGATATGTTTTTATAACAATTTTATGATAGGGATAATAGTAAATCCTTGTGCAGGAAAGGGGAAAGGGATTAAAAAACTTAAATATCTTCAGGATTTCATAAATGATAAAAAATTAAAATGTGAAATTAAAATAACAAAGGATAAAGAAGAAGGTAGAGAAAAATTCATTGAATTTCTTAACGAGTGTGAAAGAATTATACTTATGGGGGGAGATGGAACCCTGAATAATGCACTCCAAGCAGGTATTGATTTAAAAATAGATAAAACAATTGGAATGATACCTGTTGGCTGTGGAAATGATTTCATAAGGGGAATATATGAAAGGAAATTGTCGCTTTATGAAAAAATAAAAAGGGCATTCTTTGGAAAGGAAAAGGATTTTGATGCAGGAATTCTTGAAACGAATGATAAAAAATTTGTTTTCTTAAACGGGTGCGGTTTTGGTATAGATTCTATGACTGCAAAAAAGTCTGAAGAATTAAGAATTTTCAAAGGTATTTTAAGATATTTGATTTCGCTCTTTTTAGTGTTAAAAGACTTTAAACCAATAAAAGTTAAAATAAAATCTCATGATTTTGAATATGAAGGTGAAATAACTCTGATAAGTTTTGGAAATGGTAAATATGTAGGTGGAGGATTTAAACTAACACCACTTGCAGATCCATCTGATGGAAAAATTGATGTTTCAATAATAAAAAAACTAAAAAAGATCGAAATACTAAAAAAATTGCCAAAGGCAATTATGGGAACTCATATAAATGACCCTTATTGCATCTATGGCTATTTTGGAAACCCAGTTGAAGTTGAAATTGAAAGTTATTATAATTTTCATCTTGATGGAGAAATATACGAGATAAGAGAAGAAAAAGTTTTCATAAAAGTAAAAAGAAATTTTTTTAAGTTTTCAATTTAAAAAGGAGGATTTATGAAATTAAAGGAAGTGTTAAGAGAAAAAATAGGAATAAGGAGAAAGGAGATAAAGGAAATAAGAGAAAAATATGGTAATAAAATTGTATCACAAGTTACGGTTGATCAGATTTTCAGGGGAATGAGAGGTGTAAAATGCATGATATGGGAAGGTTCTTATGTTGACCCTGAAAAAGGAATTTTTTATAGAGGATATACGATACCCGAACTCAGGGAAAAACTTCCAAAGGTGAAAGATGAACCTCTTCCAGAGGGTCTTTTTTATTTACTTTTAACAGGTGAAATTCCTGGAATGGAAGAAGTTAAGGAAATCCAAAAGGAATTGAATAAAAGGATGGATGTTCCTGATTATGTATTCAAAATGTTAAAGGCGATGCCAAAAACCTCCCATCCAATGGCTTTATTTTCTATGGGGGTGCTTGCATTGAGAGACTTCTCAAAATTCGCAAAATTGTATGATGCAGGTAAACTTACAAAAGAGGGATACTGGGAAGCTACCCTTGAAGATTCCCTTGATTTACTTGCAAAAATCCCTGTAATTGCTGCATTTATATATAGAAGACTTTATAAAGATTCAAAACATAAAGAGCCTAATAAAAAACTTGACTGGGCTGCAAATCTCGTTCATATGATGGGATATAAAAGTGAAGAGGTCTATGAACTTATGAGACTTTACCTTTTCCTGCACGCTGATCATGAAGGAGGAAATGTTTCAGCCCATACAGGACATCTTGTTGGCTCAGCCCTTTCAGATGTTTATTATTCTTTCTCTGCGGCAATGAACGGTCTTGCAGGTCCTTTACATGGAAGAGCAAATATGGATACAATGGCATGGCTTTTACAGATGAAGAAAAAATACAAAGGGAAAATAACTGAAAAGGAAGTTGAAGAATTTGCAAAAGAAACACTTTCAAAGGGGGAGGTAATTCCTGGTTTTGGGCATGCAGTTTTAAGGGTTGTTGACCCAAGATATCTTGCCTTTAGAGAATTTGCATTGAAATACATGCCAGATGACCAAATTTTTAAAATTGTTGATTTAGTTTATAAGGTTGTACCAGATATTTTAAAAGCAACAGGAAAAGTTGCAGACCCTTATCCAAATGTTGATGCCCATTCAGGCTGTGTTTTATACCATTATGGAATAACAGAATTCCCATTTTATACAGTTTTCTTTGGAATATCAAGAGCACTCGGAATTTTAGCACAACTTGTATGGGATAGGGCACTTGGATTTGCAATTGAGAGACCAAAATCTGTAACTTTGGAATGGCTTAAAGAGAATATAGAAAAAATTTAATTTTTGAAATTTTTAAGGGTGTAAGTTTATAATTTAAACTCTTAATAAAAAAAGGAGGTAAAAAATGAATGTATTTGAAACACTAAAAGAAATTATTGTAGAAGAACTTGATGTAACACCTGAACAGGTAACACCTGATGCAAGGTTTCAGGAAGACCTTGGAGCGGATTCCCTTGATGTTGTTGAATTGATAATGAAAATAGAGGAGAAATTTGGAATAGAAGTTCCTGATACAGATGCAGAAAAGATAAGGACTGTTCAGGATGCTGTTAATTATATAGAGAATAAATTAAAGAAATAATATGGAAAAAAGAAGGGTAGTAATTACAGGGATAGGTATTTTAACATCCCTTGGGAAAACAAAAGAAGAGAATTTCAAAAATTTTCTTGAAGGAAAAAATGGAATATCCTATATAGAAAGATTTAATGCTTCTTCCTTCCCTGTAAGGATTGCAGCAGAAATAAAAAATTTTGACCCTTCTGAAAGGCTTGACAAAAAAGAGATTAAAAGAAATGATAGATACACAATTTATGCATTATGGGCAACAGATGAGGCAATTAATGATTCAAAATTATCAGAAAAAAATATATATGACCCTTACAGAATTGGAGTTATAATCTCATCAGGAATAGGCGGAATTGAGACTCTTGAAAACGAAAAAGAAATTGCTTTAAAAAAAGGGTATGATAGAGTTTCACCATTTTTAGTTCCAATGATGATTCCTGATATTGCAGCGGGTGTTATCTCAATAAAATATGGATTTAAAGGACCAAATTATGGGATTGTATCTGCCTGTGCTTCATCAGCCCATTCAATTGGAGAAGCCTTTAAGACAATTGAAAGGGGTGATGCAGATTGTATGATAGTTGGAGGTTCAGAAGCACCAATAACACCCCTTGGTGTTGCAGGATTTGCAAATATGAGGGCATTATCAACAAGAAACCATGAACCTGATAAGGCATCAAGACCATTTGATAAAGAAAGGGATGGATTTGTAATGGGTGAAGGAGCAGCAGTTTTGGTTCTTGAAGAACTATCATTTGCATTAAAAAGGGGGGCAAAGATATACGCTGAAATTGCTGGTTATGGAGCAAGTGCGGATGCATACCACATAACTGCTCCATGTGAGGATGGAGAAGGAGCATATATGGCAATGAAAAAAGCATTAGAGGATGCCGGAATAACTCCTTACGAAATAGATTATATAAATTCCCATGGAACAGCAACACCAAGAGGGGATGTTGCAGAAACAATTGCGATAAAAAAACTTTTAGGGGAAAGAGCGTATAAAGTTCCGGTAAATGCAACAAAATCACTTATAGGACACTTATTAGGTGCAGCAGGTGCACTTGAAGCAGCAGTTACAATCTTAAGTATAAAAGAAGGTATAATTCATCCAACAAGAAATTTAACAAATCCTGACCCTGAATGCGATTTAGATTATGTTAAAGATGGGGCAAGAAAGATAAATATAAGATATGCCTTATCAAATTCTTTTGGATTTGGTGGGCATAATGCCTCTCTTTTATTTAAAAAATTTGAGGAGTAAATATGAAAGAAGATAAAAGGAAGGCAATTGAAACTGCATTGAAGCAAATAGAAAAGCAATATGGAAAGGGAAGTGTGATGAGATTAGGAGAAGCAAAGATTGAAAAAATTCCTGTTATTCCAACAGGTTCTATTGGACTTGATATTGCTCTTGGTGTTGGTGGATATCCAAAAGGAAGGATAATTGAAATATTTGGGCTTGAAGGAACAGGAAAAACAACACTTGCGCTCCACGCAATTGCTGAAGTTCAAAAGGAAGGAGGTACACCACTTTTTATTGATGCAGAGCATGCATTAGACCCAAATTATGCTCAGAAAGTAGGGGTAAATCTTGATGAACTTTATATCTCGCAACCTGATACAGGTGAACAGGCTCTTGAAATAGCAGAAAGTCTTGTAAGAAGTGGTGGTATTGATATAATTGTGATTGATTCTGTTGCAGCACTTGTTCCAAAAGCAGAAATTGAAGGTGAAATGGGTGATATGCAGATAGGACTTCAAGCACGCCTTATGTCACAGGCAATGAGGAAACTCGCAGGTGTTTTATCAAAATCAGGGACATGTGCAATATTTGTGAACCAGGTGAGACACAAAATAGGTGTATTATTTGGCTCTCCAGAAACAACACCAGGTGGACTTGCATTAAAATTCCACGCATCTGTAAGACTTGATATAAGAAAGTTATCAACAATAAAGGTTGGTGAAGAAAATATAGGAAGCAGAGTAAAAGTAAAGGTTGTTAAAAATAAACTTGCACCACCTTTTAAAGAAACAGAATTTGATATACTCTTTGGGAAAGGAATATCAAGGGAAGGTGAGATAATAGATATGGGACTTGATTTAGGAATTATTGAAAGGGCAGGAACATGGTATTCTTATAAGGGACAGCAATTGGGGCAGGGAAGAGATAATGCAAGAAAATTTATAGAAGAAAATAAAGATTTAGCAAAAGAAATTGAAATAGAGATTAAGAAAAAATTGGGAATTATAAAAGAGGAAGAAATTAAAGAAACAAAGACAAAAAAATAGTTTATTTAGGATTTAATTTTTTCAAATTCCCTTGCGTCTCCCTCAATATTTCAATACATTCAATGATTTCTCTATAACAATAAATTGTTTCTTCTCTTTTTCAAGTTCTTTTGAAACAAATTGTCCAAGTCTTCCAAAACCACATATTAGAAAATGTCCTCCATTTTTCTTAAACTCTCCTTCTTTTTAAAAAAATAAAAAGAGTTTCTTCAAATCTCTATTAAGATATACCAAGTGTTCCCATAAGAATTAACAAAAATTCTCATCAAATCCTGAAAATTATTTTTTCTTTTTTAAATATATTTACACCATAAATAAAAGCAACTAACATATAAAAAATGTTGGAGACAAAAGTTATAATATATTCAATCAATACAAATTCTCCTTGGAGAATTCTTTTTATTGTAATTGCAATGTTTAAAACAGGAATTAAAAAATGATAGGGTGAGAAAATAAAGGAAGGAACAAAGGAATAAAAGGCAGGAATTATAACTGCAAATGTAAGAGGCGTTAAAAGACTCTGTGCCTCTTTATAGCTCCTTGCATAAGAGGCTATCGCTATTTCTATTGAAGAAATTAAAAATGCAAAAGGAATTATAAGCAACAAAATAAGGAATACCTCTTTAATACTAATTGCTTTAAATATTGAAATCCTTGAAATTCCTTCCCCCATTAAAGATGCAAATTTTAAAAGACTTATTGAAAGTGAGATTATTGTAATTATTGCTGTTATAAATGAAACGGTTGTTACAACAAAAATCTTTGAGATTATAATTCCATTTATACCTGCTGGTGATGAAAGTAAAATTTCAAGGGTTCTCCTTTCCTTTTCGCCTGTTACAAGGTCTATCGCAGGATACATTGATGATGTTACCATCAAAATAACTATTATATAACCCAAAAATGTGCCAAAAAAGAAACCAAAAAAACCTTTGGGAGATTCAATTCCCCTTTCTGATAATAAAAAAGGTATTAATTCTTCAGGGTTTATTCCCTTTTCTTTAACTTTTTGAGCGAAAAATTTTTCTTTAAAAGAATCAAGAAATCTCTTTAATTTAATTCTTGCGAACTCCGATGTCTCTTTTTTAATAAGATAAATGATTTCAATAAAAAACTTATCTTCTTTCTTATCAACTATAATTCCTGCATCTATTTCTTTTTTAATAACAAGAGATTCAGGACTCTTTGTTTCTACAAACTCAAAATTCAAACTTTTTAAAACATCCCTTATTCCTTCAAATTTAACCTTTTCATAAATCCCTATTTTATACCTCTTTTCTCCCAATTCTTCTATTGATTTACTCATTATTCCACTCATAAAAATCATTAAAAAGGGAATACCAAAGGCAGGTATTACTATCATATTTATTATTGTCCTTTTATCTCTTAAAATATCAAGAAATTCTTTTTTAAAAAGAACTTTCATTTAAGGAGTGTTAAAAATGTTTCCCTTAGAGTTTTTTTACCTGTTTTTTCTTTCATCTCTCCAATTTTCCCAATATAAATTATTTTTCCCTCATTTATAATCCCTATCCTATCAGCAAGATATTCTGCCTGTTCCATAATATGAGTTGAAACTAAAATTGTCTTTCCCTTATTTTTCAAATTTATAAGATATTCTTCGCAAGTTTTTGCAGCAAGAACATCAAGCCCCTGTGCAGGTTCATCAAGAATTAAAACAGGTGGATCAGAGACAAGAATTTTGGCTAAAAGAACTTTCTGTTTTGTGCCTTGTGAGAGTTTATCAATTATTGTTTTTGAATATTTTTCAATTCCAAGAGATTCAAAAACTTCCTTTTTTCTTTTATTTATTATCTCCTTTGAAAGTCCATATAGATTTGCAAATATTTCAACAAATTCGGAAGGTGTCAATCTATGATAAAGACCTGTATCCCCTGGCAAAAAACCAATTGATTTCCTTACTTTTTCTGGCTCCTTTAAAATATTATATCCATTTATAAATGCCTCACCTGAATCAGGCTTTAAAATTGTTGCAAGAATTCTTAATGTTGTTGTCTTTCCTGCAGCATTTGGTCCAAGAAGAGCAAATATCTCGCCTTCCCTTACATCAAAAGAAACACCATCAACTGCTTTTACAACCCCTTTTTTTGAATGAAAATATTTCTTGATTTCTTTTACAACAATTTTACTTTCCATGAAAACTTTTAAATTTTAAGGGGAAAACAGGTAGCCAGTCAAAACAATTTGAAATTTTTTATTTTTTTCCTTTATAATTATAAAGTTTATTCCCCGGTAGCTCAACAGGTAGAGCGGCGGGCTGTTAACCCGAAGGTTGCAGGTTCGAGTCCTGCCCGGGGAGCTGATGTACCAATTTATTTTTTTATATAATACAAAAATAATTTGAGGAATGGATAAAAGATTTATTTATTTTTTATTGATTTTTTTATTTTCTTTATATGAAGAAAAAATAAATGAAAGGGAAATCTTGAATGTCAATCAGGGCTCTGGAGAAAATGAAATAGGTGTAACTACTCCCTCTGAAGCAAATCCTGAAGGTCCTATGAGTTTTGCAATAGGTAAAAATGAAGAGATTTATATTCTTGACCAGTTAAATAAAAGGATACAGGTTTTTAAGAAAAAGAAAATTAAAACTATTCCTTTATCTGAGAAAGCTTTTAAGGATATTGAGTTAATTAACAATAATAAGATTTTACTTCACTTTTATGAAAAGAAAGAATCTCTTTTCAAGGAAAAATTTCACGAG
>CBFGJO010000012.1:0-36790 GCA_965649125.1 Caldifarciminota bacterium
GGAATGGTAAAATTAAAAACAGAAGAAAAATTAAAATAATAAATGGACCAAAAATTTCTTTTGGGAGGTAAATTTTTAAAAAATAAAGGGGAAGCATAAAAAACGGTAAATATATCTTTTCTGGAGTTTTGAAAGGATTATAAATTTCAACATGTTTATAGGGCAAAAGGGTTGAAAAGGTTAAAAGTATCCCAAGAAATAAAAGAAAAGTCATAAATATTTGAAGGAAATAAAAAGAATCAATTTTTTCTTTTTCAAGGCAAGAGAAAATTAATATGAGAAAAACTATTGAAAAAAGAGGAATTATAAAAGAATGAAATATATAAAATCTTATATGGAGAATTTCATTTATGATAAAATTACCAAAGAAGAAAGAATAAATTGAATTTAACACAGGAATATCTTTTATTATTTCCATTATTCTTTCAACTTTCCAAAAAAGGTTATTCTCCATTGGAAGCAAGATTCCTGTGAAATATTCAAAGCAAAGGATTAAAAAAAGTAAAAAAGTAAATATCCACAAAAGTTCGTTTGGTGGATGATATAATTTATAATATACAATTTTAAAGAGTTCAAGAATTAAAAGAAAAAGAAGGAAATTTGCACCCCATAAATGCATGTTAAAGAAATAATAGCCAAGTGGAATATCCCTTATTATAAACAGTGTACTTTCATATCCTTTACCCATTGAAGGGATATAATAGAATAAAATTAGAAATCCAGTTAAAAACTCAAATAAAAAATTTATAAAAATCAAAATTTCAAGAAAATATTTTCTAAAATTTGGAAATTTATCAAAGGATAACATAAATTCTTTCTCCTCTTTTTTCAATATTATATCTTTTTAATGGAATAGAAGGTGGTCCTTTAAGTGGATTACCATTTAAATCAAAAAGGGCACCATGACAGGGGCAAATTATCATTCTCTCTTCCTTTTTATATTCAAGAATACATTTCATATGAGTACATACTGCTGAAATGGCAATAAATCCTGATTCAGTTTTTATAAAAAATAAAGGCTCTTTTAAATGGGGGAAAAGTTTACCTTCCCATATTTTTAAATCATTTGCCCCTTTTATCTCTATTTCTCCTTCAAATTCCTCTCTCTCTATTTTTGGAAATTTTAAAAAGGAAAAAATTGCACCGATTATTGTAAAAAACCATGCAACTATTGTCCCTTTAAAAATTATTTTCAAAAAATCCCTTCTTTTCATTCAAACTTTTCCTCAGGTGGTAAAAACTTTATAAGGAGTAAAAGAATTAAAAATGGTAAAAACAAAAGAGCAATACTCATATAAATTCCTTCTCTCCCAATCAAATTTAACTTATAAATTGTTAAACCTCTCAAACTTTTTGAAAAAAGTTGACCGCCAATTACAACATTCCATCTTGTTGCAAAAATACCGATTAAAACCATAAGGCTTACCAAAAAATATGTAAATTTTTTTGCACTCTCCCCTGCTCCAAATATCCTTATATAACCTAAAAAAAGGATAGGTAAAATTGCACCTAAAAGTATTTGAAATATAAAGAGAGAAACAAAAAGTTTCCCCTTTATAAGAACTTGAAACATATCAAAAAACTCTTCTGCTTCATAAATTCTCTGGACAAGGTCAAGCATCTCAAGAGAAAAATCTATTATTATTGAGTATAAAAGATATTTTGCCATTGCATCAAGACAGGAAATAGAAGGTTCTTTACCTTTTAAATAATTTAAAATTATGTAAATAAAGATAACAAGGGCAATTCCTGAAACCATTGCTGAAAACAAGAATATTACAGGCATTATCACACTTGACCACCAGGGGTTTGCCTTAACAGAACCAAATATAAATCCTACATATCCATGAAGGAGGATTGCAGAAGGTATCCCTATTATTGCAATAAATTTTCCAAATTTTTTATCAAATTCCTCTATCTCGGGATTTATCTCATCAACCCCCAAGGTTAAAATTTTATAAATAAATCCCTTCAATCCCTTTTTTGTCTTAGACCATTCAATTATATCCTTTCTATATTCAAGCCATATTTCTATTAATAGAATTGCCATCAAATACCATATATAAACAAATCCAAAAACTGCCATTGCAGAAGAAAGATGGGGGGTTAAAAATATTTCAAACCCTCTTAGAGGATGGGTAATGTGAAAGAGAAGGGGAAGTGGTGCACCAATTAAAAAAGAAAGAGCAGTTAAAAGAGAAAGTTTATAAGTGGGTCTTACCTCTTTTATCTCAAATACTTTTTCAAGAGATGCAAGGATAAATGCTCCTGCAACAAGTCCAGTAAGATAAGGATAAAGAACAATCAATATACTCCATCTTAATTCAATCTCATTGGGGTATACAAATCCCTGAATATTTCTTAAAACTTCATATAAATGTTCCATTTACCTTACTTCCATATCCATATCTTTATAATAAACCTTTGGATGAGTTCTTAAATGGGGTTTTAAAATCTGAAGTGGATAGTTTTTTAGATATTTATACACTTCTCCATCTGGGTCATCTATTTTAGCAAAAATTCTTGCCTTCTGTGGACATATAAGAACACAAACAGGTAAAAGACCCTTTTTAATCCTATGATAGCAAAATGTGCATTTATCAGGGGTTTTTGTTTCAGGATGAAAATACCTCGCTCCATAAGGGCATGCCTGAACACAATACCCACATCCTATACAATATTTTTTATCAATAAGGATAACACCATCAGGAGTTTCATAAGTTGCTCCTACAGGACAAACCTGCACACAGGGTGCTTCCTCACACTGGTTGCATAATTTGGGAACAAAAAAATTTTTTGCTATCTTTTTTGGTGGATTAATTTTTTTAAATCCAGAAGCTCCACCATCAGGAGACTCAATATATACTTCACCATCTTCAAAAATAATATATCTTTCTATCCATGTCCTGAAATAAAAAGGGGGTTTTGGAACATTATTTTCTTCCTTACAGGCTCTTACACATTCTCCACACCCAATACACTTACTTATATCAATAACCATACCGTATTTATTTCTACCATATTTAAAACTCTGTATGATAAAACTTAAAAGATTATCTTTGAAAAATGGAATTAGAAAAAAGATTTTCAATTTATTTATAAATTCTCTTCTTGTCATTTCAAAGAAGGGTTATGGGGAGAATGACAGGAAATGCAATTTTCTTCCGGGTTATGCAATTTTTCATCAATCTGGGGAAAAGATGAGGGTCTTGATTCAATTTCAAAATGGCATTTACCACAGAAATCTCTATTCATTTCTTTTGAAGGCTTCTTTTCTTCAGGATTATCAATATGCTGGGAGACAAAGGCATGGCATATCTGACAATTTAAGTTTTTATGAGAATGGGAAAAAAATTCTTCATATTCTTTTTCATGACAATCTTCACATTCCTTTATATCAACATATTTTGTAGGTAAATTTATATTATCTTGAATGGAATTTGCTCTATAATGCCCAAATTCACCAAAACTTTTTGGGATTATAAATGGTCTTACTATTATGAAAATCAGCAATATTCCAAAGTATATTCCAAAAAGTCTTTTTATATGAGAATATTTAGAAATTTTGCCTCTTTTTTCTCTCATATCCCAAGAATAATTTTAAATCCATCCTTTTTGAGTCTTAAAATCCATACCTTTTTCTTTGGAGTATAAATTTTTTTAATACATTTATTTAAATTTTCCCCGTCAAAAGATTTTAAATTTTTAAAGGATTTGAATAAAAGGGAAATTGATTCATAGGAAAGAGCAGAAAGAAAATTGGGCTTTTTCCCGTATTCTATGTAAAACTCATTTATAAAATCCTTATATTCTTCAGCTTCTTCATCAGGGTGAAAGGGAGAAGAGATAAAAACTTTTATCTCTTTATCTGCATACTTCCCTATATTTTCAACAATTTCTTCAGAGTACCAGCCATCCCCACCTAAAAAAACAGGGGTGAATTTTTCATCAATGCATTTTTTGACAAAAAAAATTGCCTCCTCCGCGTGAAGTGGAACAAAAACCCCTTTTGGATTCACTTTTTTTAAATAATGAATCTTTGAAATTATTTCCTCCTTATTAAACTCTTCAACTCCTAATATATTTCCATTTGCCTCATTAACTTTCTTTTTAAACTCCTCAGAGAGGATATTTGAATAGGGATCATCTTTTTTATAGATTATTCCAAATTTATTTATTCCAAGATATTCCATTGCAAATTTTGCAACAGCATTCGCCTGGTCTATATCAGAATAGGTCATACTGTAAAGATAATTTTTGTCCTCTCTCAGTAAAGGAGAAGTTGCAGTTGGTGTAATAATTGGCAATTTATTATCTTCACAAAAAGAAGATGCATAAAGGACAAATTTTGAAGTTAATGGCCCTATTATGCATAAAAATTTTTGGTCCTTTAAAATATTATCAATTTTTATTCTCAGAGTCTCTGAATCACTTTTAAAATCAAATATTTCAATTTTAAAGGGTAGATTCAAATTCTTTTTCCTGAAAAACTCAATCCCAAGAAGTGCATCCTTTCCATAATAGGAATATTTACCAGAAATTTCAAAAAGAACTGCTACTTTTAATTCTCTTTTTTCTTTACAAAATAAAATAAAAAGGGGAAAAAGTATTAAAAACTTCTTCATTCAGGTGCCATTGTAAGTACATATTTAAACCCTTCTGGTGATACCTCCAATATAAACACATCTCTTAAAGGATCCTTTCCCTTTTTAAAAGAAATTCTTCCTGTTACACCTTCATATTCTATTTCTCTTAAATTTTTTAAAAATTCCATCCTGTCAAATTTCTCCATTTTTTTTAGCACTTCATAAACTATACAGAGTGCATCATAAGATAAAGCAGAAGTAAATTCAGGAAGAGTTTTATATTTTTCTTCATACTTTTTAAGAAATTCCTTTGTCTTTTCATAGGGTAAAAATGGTGTGAATGGTGAAGAAATATACGCTTTTACATTTTTAAATATCTCTTTATTTTTATCTATAAGTTCATAGGAATACCATCCATCTCCTCCAACAAAAATAGGGTTAAATTTTAGTTCAATACAATTTTTTAAAATAGGAGAAACAAAATTTGTATATACGGGTAAAAATACAACTTCTGGATTGAAAAAACTTATCTTATCTATTTTTGAATAAAATGTTGTATCATTTTCAAGAAAATATTCAGAAGTCAAAACTTCACCTCCAAGATTTTTAAAGGAAATCTCAAAATTTCTCGATAAAACTTCTGAATAAGGGTCGTTTGCTTCATAGAGTATCGCAACTTTTGTTTTTTTAAGTTTTTCATAAACAAATTTTGCAAGAAGACAGCCCTGGATAGAATCAGTAAAGGTGGTTCTGAATATAAAATCACTCATTTTTGTAACAAGAGGATGAGTTGCAGTTGGTGATATAAGAGGGAGGGAATATTTTTGTGAAACTGAAGCAGTAGCAAAGACATTTTTTGAAATAAGTGGACCAACAACACAAATAACTTCTTTATCCTCTGCGAAAGAAGTGATTATCTCTTTTGCCTTTACCGGTAAACCCTTATCATCTTTTATTAAAATTTCTAAATTTTTGCCAAAAAATTTCTCACCTTTTTTTTCTTCAACAAAGATATTTATTCCATTCAATGCATTCTTTCCATAAGTGGAGGCAGGCCCTTCAAGGGGAAGTATAACACCAATTTTAACACTCGGTCCTTTACAAGAAAGAAAGAATAAAGAAACAAATATTATTAATTTTTTCATGATTTATTTAAAATAAAAATTTTTATTTTTCCTTTGGAACAGGGTGTTTTATTTTTTCATAAAATTCCTCAAATTTAAATTCTTTATATGTGGGGCTATTTTCATTATGACACTCTTTACAATTTTCTTCAGTAGGTCTTATAAGACCATAATCTTCTGGTTTTGCCTCGCCACTATAAATTTTCTTCATCATGCTCATTGCCTTATATTGAGAACCAGGACCATGGCAATCTTCGCATCCAACACCATTTTCGCCATCCTTTCCATTATGACAGGAGAGGCATTTTTCAGATTTTTGAGGATCAGGAATTTCCATATTCTTTGTGATCTCCTTCGCCTTTTCTGATGCAAGTGTTTCAAAAGACTTTGAATGTTTTGAATTCTCCCATATTTCCCATTGACTTCCTTTTTTCTCACCCTTATGACATACCTTGCATTTTTCAGAACCCACATATTCAAACTTCTTTTCCTCTTTTTTCTCCTGTGCCATACAGAATGTTATCCCTATTATAATTATAAGTAATTTTTTCATTTAAACCTCCTTTTAAAGCAAAAAAATTTTAAAGTTTTTAAAAATAAGAAGTCAAATATCCTATTTTTTATAATTAAAAAGAATCTTATAGGATAATAAAGGAAAAAAAATTTTTCGGGAAGTAAAATAAAATTCAAAGCATTTTCATCAGGATTTAAAAGAGAAATTGTATGATAAATCTTTTGGGAGAATGAATCAATGAAAAGAAAAGGTATAAGGTCCTTTTTAAATCCATGAACTTCCTTTTCTTTAAAGATGAAATCTTTTAAAAAATCTGGTAAATTAGAAAATTTTAAAAATTTTGGCAATTCTGTTCCAAAAATCAAAGAAGATATTGTCAAACCCAATTTTACAATTTTTAAAATACGAAAAATTTTTGAAATTTCATAAATTTTATAAAATTCAATATCTTTTTTAAACTTTTCAATAAATGTATGAATATCAAAAATAAATTTTAAAAGAGAATATTTGTGTAAGTATGAATGAATTAAAAGAAAAAGGAGTTCAAATTCCTTTGAAAAAATAAAAAATTTAAAACCATTCAAATCATAAAGTTCAAAATCAAAAAACTTTTCAAAATTTTTAATCTTTTTAAATCTTTTTGGAAGAATATCAAAATGTATTTCAACTAAAAAATTTTTCTTATAAAGCCTGTATTCATTATATAATCTAAAATGGATTTTTTTTAAAATATTTCCCTTATCTAAATCAAAGGAAAAACCTTCTTTTTTTAAAATATCAATTGTTTTAAATAGATCTTTTTCAAAAACAAATATGTCAACATCGTTAAAAGTTCTTGAATATAAACTCTTGTAAATTCTTTCAGATAATAAAAAACCTCTTAAAGGAATTGCAATTATGTTATTTTCTTTGAGTTTTTTTAAAATATAAATTGTCTTTTCTTTTAAAAATAAAACCCTTTCTTTGTTTTTTTCATAAAGAATTTCAAGAATTTTAAAAAATTTCTCAGGAATTAATTCTTTCTTATTTAAAAAAAATTCATAAAAAACTGGGTAAACATCTTCGCTTATTATAAGATTTAAAAACTTATTCCAATCAATTTTTTGAGTATTTCCAATCTTTTCTTTTTTTAAAATATCAATTACAAGTTTCTCTTCGTAGGAGAAATTAAAATCCGCAAACGATCTTAAGCCCATTTTCTAATAAAAATTCTATATCTTTCCAGAAGATCTTATAAAAAGGAATTTCTTCTACAATTTTTAAAAAATCATCAAGACCTTTATTTTTTATATACTCTTTTCTATTTACACAAATTGCTAAAAGATATAAAAGGGCTTTTTTCTTATCCATTAAAGTTATTTTATTAATTCTTGAAGGTATTGGAAATATAAAAGATTTTAAAGGGAAAAAATTATCTTTTATTATATTTTTTGGAAAAACAAAAAATTCTTCAAAATCATTATCTTCAATTACCTCCTCATCATCCAGATATTTTTTAAAATCCTTATGAAGTTTAATTGGCTTTGGATAGGGAAAGGAAAAAAAATTTTCTTTTAGAGAAATTAGAGAAATATCATCACTTAAATAAAATAACCTTTTTGAAATTAAAAGTGTTAAAAGACTTTTACCAACTCCTGCTCTTCCACCTATTAAAAAAGCGTCTTTACCATTTGAAATGCTTGATGCATGAAAAATCAGAAGATCATTTATATCTGGAAATATTTTTTCTCTTATATAAAAATCAAAATAAAAAAGAAGAAAAAAGGAAGATTTTTCAGAGTCTAAATCAAATTTAAAATCACCTTTACCTTCAAAATCCTTAAAATATTTATAATACTTTTTAAAAATAAAGATTTTTTCTCCTTTTTTATCTTGAATCTCAATCTTTTTTAATAATATTTTTTTTAATGAATTCATTAATTATCTTTATCGTATCAAGTGAAACTTTTTCCTTTTCAATCTTAAGTGTTTCAGAAATTATATCAATCATCTCCTTTACTGTAAAATTTCCATCACACATATGAAGTATTACACTTGCACTCGTATTTAATAAAAAAACTTCATCATTTAAAGGATCATATACTACACTTCCATCCTCTATATTCTCAACTTTTAAATCTTCCCTTTTTTTTGGTTTAAAATTTAGAGAAATTTCTTTCAAAATTTATCTTCACCTTCCTGGTTTTCCTCAAAGAATTTTTCTTCTTTTCGCCCAAATGGTGTTCCTGCCCATAGTTTTCTTTGAGTAAATGCAATTATAACAGGAATTGACCATATACCGAGTTTAAGAAGTTTTCTTCTTATTTCATCTATTTTCTCTTCTTTATTTTTAATTTCCTTTTCCATTTTTACCTCCTAATTTAAATAAAATTATACTTTAATTATACACTAAAAAAAATTAAATTTCAATCAAAAGAGAAACTATTTTTTTATAATCCTTAAAATTTTCAAAAACAAAATCGGGTGAAAAATTTTGAAGGTTTTCCTTTTTAAAATTTCCTGTTGCCATCCCTATAGAAATAAAGCCTGCCTTTTTCGCAGCAATTATATCCAAAGGTGTATCCCCTATAACAATAACTTTTTCTATTTTAGATTTTTTATACCGCGCTGCCCTTTCTTTTGCAATCTTGAGAATCTCCTCTCTTTTTTCTGAATCAGATGCAAAGGCACCTATTTCAAAAAAGTCCCATAATCCTGATGGCATAAGTTTTATTTTTGCTCCCTCGTATATATTCCCTGTTGCAATTCCAATTACAAATTCTTTTAATTTTTTTAACTCAATTATCAATTCCCTTACACCCTCCATCACTCTGTAATCCTTATTCCAAACAGTTTCTTTTAGGTAATAAAGATAATTTTCAAAAACTTCTTTAATCTCTTTTTCACTTGGGCTTTTATTTAAATTTTTTTTAAATATCTCCTTAATGATTTCAGGATCAGTCATTCCATCAGGATTAATACCTTTTAGTGGGTCAGAAAGATTGTATAAATTTTCAAAAGTTTTTTTAAGTGCGCGAGAACCTGCATAACCTGACCATATTAAAGTTCCATCTATATCAAATAGAACCAGTTTGTATTTCATTTAAAAATTATATAATCTTTTATCTTTTCAAGTTTTTTCTTTCCGATCCCTTTAATTTTTAAAAGGTCTTTATATTCTATAAATTTTTCCTTTTCTCTTAAATTTATTATAATCCTTGCAGTTTTTTCACCTATCCCCGGAATTAGAATTAACGATTCCAAAGGAGCAGTGTTTATATTTATTTTAAAATTATCCTCTTCATAAAAATAACTTGTATTTTCTTTTTCTTTTCCCTTTTTTATACCTTTATAAATATTTCCTGCAAATATCATAAAAAATAAAAATAACAAAATGGATTTTTCAAATGGTGAGAGTGTAAAACTATATTTTATTTTTTCAAGAAGTTTCATTTTTCAAAATTTCCCTTGTTATTTCAAGATATATTCTAAAAAAACTTTTAAAATTTTCATAGAGGTATTTTTCATGTCTTAAAAGTGTATGATAATCCTTTCTTTTTGCAGGTCCTGTGAGTGCCTTATAAACCCCTTCTTTTTTTATATTTTCAAAAGTTGTTTTGATTAGGGGGAAAAGGATTTCAAGAGAAAGATCTCCTTTTTTCAGGATCTCTTCAGATTCTCTTAATAAAAAAACAAAAAAATTGGAGGAAATTGTTGATGCAAGGTGAATTAGAAATTTCTTTTCCTCATTAACTTTTATAATTTTTATATCGCCATTAAAAACTTTTTTTAAAACTTTATAAATTTCCTCATCACCAACAAAACTTGCATATATATCTTTAAAATAGAATGATGAAGGGAATGAAAAACTTTGAATTGGGTGAAAAGAACCTGTATAAAATCCTCTTTCTTTTAAAGGATTTAAAACAGAAAGGGGTAAACTTCCTGAAAGATGAACTGCCATTTTTCTATATTTTAAATCTATACCTTTAATAAAATTTTCTATCTCATCATCCTTTATGCAAATAAATATTAAATCTGAATTCTCAAAAACTAAATGAGGTGAACTCAGGGACTCTCCTATTATACTTTTATATTCCTTCCTTTTCCTATCACTTTTTGTCCACCATAAAAATTTAAAATTTTTCTCTTTTAAATATAAAGAAAGGGAAAGGCCAACTCTTCCAAGACCTATAATACCAAATTTCATAAAAGAATTATTCTATCTCCTCGCCAGGACCTACAACTATTATTTCTGTTTGAACATTATAACTTTTTACCTTGTTAATAAATTCCTCAGGAGTTCCTGTTAGAGGCGGAAATGTTCCAAAATGCATTGGTATTGCATATTTTGGGTTCAAAATGTTTATTGCAAAGGCTGCTTCTTCTGGTCCCATTGTGAACAAACTCCCAATTGGAACAAGTACAAGGTCTGGTTTATAAATCTTTTCAATATACTCAAGTCCACCAAAAAGTCCTGTATCACCCATATGATACAATTTAAACCCATTTTCAAAATATATTATAAAACCGCAAGCTTCTCCTCCTGAAAACATTCTTCCACCTTCTTCTATTCCTGATGAATGGGTTGCATCGGTCATTATTATTTTAATATCATCAAAATAAAATGTTCCTCCTTTATTCATACCCTGGACATTTTTAACACCCTTTGAATTTAAATAAAAAGAAATTTCATAGATTGCAAGAACCAAACATTTTGTTTTATTTGCAATATCAATTGCATCACCAAGATGGTCCCCATGTCCATGCGTAATTAATATTAAATCAACTTTATCAAAATCCTTAGAAGGTGATTTTGGATTTGAAAGCCATGGATCAATAAATATTATTTTACCTTTTGGTGAGATAAACCTAAATGCAGAATGACCATAATATTTAATCTTAACCCCGTTAAACTTTTTCATATTTCCTCCTTTTTAATTTTTTATTATAAAGAGAATTTACTTTATAAGTAAAATAGGAATACTTTTTTTGACCCCTTCAAAGTTTATAAAATACTTACCCGCTGATTTAATTTTTAATTTTATTCTCCTTGAATCCTTTAAAATTAATCTTTCAATTTCCTTCCCCTGTATATCATAAACTCTTAAAAGACCTGAATAAGGTGAAATCAATTTTAAATCAATATTATCTTTAAAAACAAAACTTTTAAAAAACAAAGGAGAAATTCCTTTTGCAATTTCATAAATTTTTGTAAAATAAAACTTTTTAAAATAAATATCAAAATTGCCATTTCTTGAATCTTCAAATACAGCATAAATATAATTATCTTTTACTCCGATTCTTGGAAATAGTGAAAAATTTTGGTAGGATGATATTTGAAAGAAAGGAGACCATGTATTCCCTGTATCCTCTGAAAAAGTTCCTCCTATACACCATTTATCTTCAAAAGAATTGTAATTTGCCCATATACATAAAAGGATCCCATTTTCTAAATATTTTATAACAGGATGAATACCTGCTGAAGGATACAAAGTTAAATTTACAGGTTCTGTCCATGTATTTCCAAAATCATTACTTTTTCTATAAAATATTTGCCATGAATTCCATCCAGTTGATGCATCTAAATTTGAATAAACAAGATGAAGATTACCAAAGGGATCTTGTTCTATAGATGGGAAAAAAGAATAAGTGTTATCATTATTGTTTGTAATATTTTTGTAATTATTCGTTCCAAATGGTTCTCTATCAAGCCATATGTTCCATTTAGAGTGATGATAGTGCTGAGCGATTACCTCTTGCCAGACACAAACTGCATTATCATCTAAATAAGTAATACTTGGAAAATATGAATATTTATAAATGTCCATTCCAATAAGATTTGGAGGGAAAAATGTATTCCCTGTATCAGTGCTTAAACTATTTACAATTCTTGGATGAAACTGCTCATAATAATCCATTGAAACACAATTTATCTTATTATCTTTAATTTTAATTTGTGGTCTATGAGTCATTTCACCTGCATTTAATATAAAAACTTCATCGCTCCATGTATTCCCACCATCCCTTGATTTTTTCCCTTTGATTACCCATACATATGTTTTCTCATTCTGCCAGATTGTATCCTGAATTCCTGAAGCAACAACATATATTAAACTATCCCCAAAACCTGAAATTGAAGAATATATATATTCATCATCAATATTACCTGAGAAAATAGGGATTGGCTGTGTGAAACTGTTCCCATCCAAACTTTTTGTATAATAAACTTCATAAAAACCTTCACTATTATCTGAAAAAACAACATGGATTCCTGCTTCATTTATAAAAATATCAGGGAAAGAAGAGCGTCCTGGTGAATTACTTATATTTATTTCATCCTGATAAAGATTATCCATATTTTCATTCTTTTTATATCCATTTATCATTTCCTTCATTATCTCTCCATAAAAATATGAAACAGGAACACCCATTAAATATGATATTGTAGGTGTAATATCAAGATAATCCCTTTTTAAATCAATAATTGTATCCACTTTTATACCAGGACCTATTGCAAGGAATGGAATATGCCTGCAACCATGACAGAAATCACCATGACTATTATAATTATAGCTGTGTCTCCCATGATCAGTTGTCACTATAAATAATGTACTATCTTTATAAAATGGGTCATTTTGAATTTTTTTATAAACTTCAAAACATAAAGAATCAGCCTTTTTTATGGCATTTATGTATCCATTCCACCCACCATGATGCCCCTGCTCATCAACCTCCGGGAAAACAGCATATATAAACCTTGGATGATCCCTATCCATAATGGTTATAAGTGAATCATAAACTTCTTTATCATCATAACCTGAAGCTGTTAAAACAATCTTAGGTGAAAAGGACTCACCAAAACCGGGTAAAAGACTTAAAGGATATTTCCATATTGTATTTTTCCCTGAAATATAATATACTTTATTTTGTGGCAGATTTAAATATTTTATAAGGTATTCGCCAATACCGGGATTAAATTGTCTTTGAATCTGGGGAGTGTATATGTTTAAAAGCAAAATTTCATGAGATGAATTTATTATAACTGAATGGGAAGCAGTTGTATAGGTTATTCCTGTTACAAAGAAATTTGTATAAATTGTTCCTTTTGGTCTTAATGAATCCCATATGAATTTTGTATAAAGATTCTGTGCTTCAAAACATTCATTATTTCTTATTCCATCAATGTTAAAAACTATACAATTTTTTGCAAGAAAAGTTAAAAGGATTATTAAATTCATTCTTTCTCTCCCTTTTTAAGTAATTTATTATAAAAAAAAATTCAAATTGAGTCAAATAAGTGTTTATCTTTAAAATTATAAAAATTAAAAAGGAGTTAAAATGCAAAAATTTAAAATCTTTGATGAAGAAATATATTCTTTAATAGAAGAAGAATTAAAAAGGCAAAGGGAAAATATAATTCTTATAGCATCTGAAAATCATGCACCGTTAAAAGTACTTTATCCAATGGGAACATGGCTTTCAAACAAGTATGCAGAAGGATACCCCTATAAAAGATATTATGGTGGATGTGAAGTAATGGATAAAATAGAGGAAATTGCTATAGAAAGGGCAAAGAAATTATTTAATGCAGAACATGCAAATGTTCAACCTCATTCAGGAACACAGGCAAACCTGGCAGTATATCTTGCTCTTTTAAATGTAGGTGATACAATTTTGTCAATGGAACTTTCCCATGGAGGACATCTTTCACATGGACATCCTGTTAATGCCTCAGGAATCTATTATAATGTAATAAGATATACTGTAGATAAAGAAACTGAAACAATTGATTTTGACCAGGTTAGAGATCTTGCAAAAAAATATAGACCAAAAATTATTATATGTGGGTATTCAGCATATCCAAGAATAATAGATTTTAAAAAGTTTAAAGAGATTGCCGATGAAGTTGGTGCATACCTTATGGCTGATATTGCCCATATAACAGGACTTGTTGCAACAGGAATCCATCCAAACCCTTTTCCATATGCTGATATAGTAACAGGGACAACTCATAAAACATTAAGGGGACCAAGAGGTGGATTTATACTGTGTAAAAAGGATTTTGCAAAAAAAATTGATAAGGCAGTTTTTCCTGGAACACAGGGTGGCCCTTTAATGCATGTGATTGCATCAAAGGCAATATGTTTTAAAGAAGCAATGAAAGAAGAATTTAAAATATACTGCGAGCAGGTTGTTAAAAACAGTAAAAAACTTGCAGAGAGTTTAAAAGAAAAAGGGGCAAGAATTGTTTCAGGAGGAACTGATACCCATCTTTCATTGATTGATTTAAGACCTTTAAAAATAACAGGTAAGGAAGCAGAGGAACTTCTTGGTAAAGCAGGAATAGTTGTAAATAAAAATACAATACCTTTTGATGAAAATCCTCCTGCAATAACAAGTGGAATAAGGATTGGTTCACCCTGTGTAACAACAAGAGGTATGAAAGAAAAAGAGATGGAAATAATTGCTGATTTTATATACCAAGTTATAACAAAAAAAGATGAAGAAATAGTTAAAAGGATAAGAAAAGAAGTTTATGAGTTTTTAAAGAATTTCCCACTTTATGAAGAAATTTAATCTTTCATTTATTTTTATTATTTCCTGCACTTATTCCTTTCGCGGCTTTTTTCCAAAAGAATTAAAAAAAGTTGGTGTTGAGACATTTGAAAATGAAAGCATAAAATATGGAATTGAAGGAATTGTAACACAAAACTTTATAAAGGGTTTTGAAGAGGATAAAAGGCTTGAAATTGTTGAAGTGCGCAATTCTAATCTTCTGATAAAGGGAAAAATAAAGGAATTTATAAAAAATGCTCACTCCTTTGATGAAAAAGGCGCAATTTCAGAATATAAAATAGTAGTTACTGCTGAAATTGAATTTATAAATAAAATAAAAAATGAAGAATTTTTACCAAAAAAAAATTTCTCAGGATGGGGAATATACAAAGTTCCATTAGAAGATGAGGAAGTTGGAATTGAAAGAGCTTCAAAAGATTTATCAAAAAAAGTTATAACTTTTTTATTTTCCTCATCATGGTAAAGAAAACTTATGAAGTTGAAATAAAAAAAATCTCAGAAAAAGGAATCGGGATTGGATTTAAAGGGAATAAAAAAATTCTTGTTCCATTTTCCCTTCCTGGTGAAAGGGTGATTGTTGAAGTAATTGATGAGAGAAAGGATACTGTTTTTGGAAGAATAAAGAAATTTTTGAGAGTACATGAAAAAAGAAAGGAGCCACCCTGCGTTTATTTCGGAGAATGTGGCTCCTGCCATTTTCAAATGGCTTCTTATAACTTACAACTGAGATTAAAAGAAGAAATATTAAAAGATGTTTTAAAAGAAATAGGGAGTTTTGAAAATTTACCTGTTTTACAAATAGAGCCTTCCTCTTCAGAACTATTTTATAGGGTAAAAGCACAATTGCCTTTAAAAAGGATAAAGGGTAAAATTTATATGGGATTTTATAAACAGGATTCCCATTACATAGTTGATATAGATGAATGTATAATTCATAAAAGAAAGATAAGTGAACTCATTAAAAAAATAAAAGAAATTTTACAGGAAGAAAGAATAACTGTTTATGATGAGATTAGAAAAAGGGGGAGATTAAGATACTGTGTTATAAGGTCTGATTTAGAGGAAAAAAATATACTTATAATTTTTATAACATATTTAAAGGGATTTTCAAAATTGCTTGCAAAAAAGATATATGAAATTGATAAAGAAAGCATAAAGGGAATAGTTGAAAACTATAATCCAAGCGAAGGAAATAAAATATTTGGGGAAGAAACAAAATCCATTATAGGGGATGACCATCTTTTCCAGAAAATAGATAAATATATTTTCAGGGTTTCAGCAACTTCTTTTTTTCAATTAAATCCTGAAACTGCAAAAAAATTGCTTGATTTCATAAAATCAAAAACTCCTGAATATGATGTTGGAATTGATGGATTTTCCGGTGTCGGCTTTTTTTCAATACCCCTTGCAGAAAAATTTAAAAAGTTAATATCAATTGAAATTGATAAATCCTCATACAAGGACCTTTTAAGAAATATAAATATAAACGATAGTTTAAATGTTGAAGCAATAAACGGGGATATAAGCAAATATTTAAAAGAAATGGAGAAAGCAAATTTAATGATTTTTGATCCACCAAGGAAAGGACTTTCGGAGGAAATATTTAAAAATGTTAAAAGGATTTTGCCTGAAAAAATAATTTATATTTCATGCAATCCGAAAAGTTTTGTAAGGAATTTAAAAATATTTTATGAGGAGATTGGATATGATATAGAGATTTTAAAACCATTTGATTTTTTCCCACAAACTTATCATATTGAAGTATGTGCATTCCTTAAGAAAAAATGAAATGGATAATAAGGGAAACACCAGAAGACCTCCCCTTACTTGAAAGAATTTTAATATCAAGGGGAATAAAGGATTCTGAAAATTTTTTGAATCCTAAGATATCAAATCTTCATTCACCATTTCTTTTTGAAGAAATGGATAAAAGTGTTAAAAGAATATTAGAGGAAATTGAAAGAAAAGGGAAAATAGGTATATTTGGAGATTATGATGCTGATGGATTATGTGCAAGTTCATTCTTATATAGAAAAGTTAAAGGAATTGGAGCAAAAGTAGTTTTATATATCCCTTCAAGATTAAAAGAAGGTTATGGTATAAGTATTAAGGGTATTGAAGCATTAAAAAAAAGAGATATAAAACTTTTAATTTCTGTTGACTGTGGAATAAGTGCATTTGAAGAGGTTGAATATGCTAAAAGATATGGTATTGATACCATAATAACTGATCACCATCAGCCTCTTAAAAAATTGCCTGATGCTTTTTCAATAATAAATCCAAAGATATCAAAAAATTATCCATTTAAATATTTATCAGGGGTAGGTGTTGCTTTCAAGCTCGTTCAGGCAATTTATGAAAAATTAGATTTTGAAAAAAGGGATTTATACTGGGACCTTGATCTAATAGCAATTGGAACGATTGCGGATCAAGTCCCTCTTATTGATGAAAACAGGATTCTTTCATATTTTGGTTTAAAAGTAATTGAAAATACAAAAAAAGCAGGTATTAAAGCGATTAAAAAAATTGGTGGAATAAAAAATAAAGTTAGTGAATTTGATGTAAACTTTATAATTGCACCGAGACTAAATGCATCAGGAAGAATGGAACATGCAAAGAAATCAGCAGAACTTTTAATAACAAAGGATGGTGATATTGCCCTTTCTATTGCAGAATACCTTGAAGAAAAAAATAAAGCGAGACAAAAAACACAGGACTTTATTTATGAGGAAGCAAAAAAACTTTTAAAGGAGGATAGATTTATAAATTGTGTATGGAATAAAGATTTTCATGAAGGGGTAATAGGGATTGTTGCATCAAAAATTGTTGAAGAAACAGGAAAACCAACATTTATATTCAAAATATCCGATGGGATAGCAAAAGGTTCTGCAAGAAGCATAGAAGAATTTGATTTGATCTATGCATTAGAAAAATGTGAAGATTTATTCATAGAATATGGAGGGCATAAACTTGCTGCAGGAATTAAAATGAAGGAAAAGAATTTAAAAACATTTGATGAAAGAATTGAAGAAATAGGGAAAGAATTACTTGATGAAGAAAAGATTGAAAAAAAAGTTTATATTGATACAGTTGCAAATTTAAAAGAAATAATAGAGGAAGGTGAAAAAGTTTTAGAAAAACTTGCACCTTTCGGAGAAGGTAATCCAGCCCCTATTTTTTTGATTAAAAATTTAAAAATTTTATCAAAGAATAAAGAAAAAAAATATCTTTATCTTGGAGATGAAAATTACTTTATAAAAGCATACATTCAAAATGAAGATAAAAATACTCAAGTAGGTGACAGATTAGATTTAGTTTGTGAATTAAAAATAAAGGGAGAAAAAATTTTGAAGGTTATTGATTATAATCTTAAAACCCAGATCTCCTTTGAATCTCCTAAAGAATAAAAATCTTTTATTATTCCCTCACAATTAAATCCATATTTTTTATAAAGATTTTTTGCTTTCAAATAGTGCTCAGAAGTATGAAGAACAACAAGCCTTGCATTTCTTTTTTTAACCTCTTCTAAAAATTTTTTCATAAGAATATCACCAAGTCCAAGACTCTGGTAATCAGGGTCAATAGCTATCCAGAGGAGTTCAAACACATCTAAAGCTAAAGAATTTTTGCTGAAAAATAGAAAACCTACCATTTTATTTTCAAGATAAATTGAAAAACCTTCATATTCATTTCTTTTTATTATTTCATCAAAAACAGAAAGACAGGTGGATATATCTCTTTCGTTAAATTCTTTTATTTTTTTAAGAATATTTTCCACAAAAACTCTTTCCTCTTCCAAGGTATTTTTAACTTGCACTTCAATTACCTTATGCATTTAAATTCTCCTTCAAAAATAAGCCTTTATTATAAGGGATAACCTTCTTATTTTTCACAAATTACCTTATCATCATTTTTTCTAAAATATATTTAAAAATATACCTTAATGCTTCCTTTGTTCGCATAATTTTTTTCACCTCGCATCTTGGTAAGTAAATTCCAATAAGAATTCTGAAAACACTTGAAAGAAAAAAGGAAAATTTAATTCCAAACTCTTCATTTTTAAATAATTTTACAAGAAAGCCACCTGCATTATTCCCCAGGAATGCACCAATTCCACCAAAAATAGAAAAGAGAACCTGGTATACTGGATTTTTAATTATCATAAGATTTATGTAAGAATGGGCTAAATTTATCGCAGCCCATCCAATACTTCCAAAAAAACCGTCAATATAAATAAAATACCACATCCACCCTGGCCTTATAATCCATATTATTGGTATTACACTTATATAAAAAAGATTTATTTTAAGCAAAGTAATGGATGATATTTTATCTAAAATTTTTCCCCAGAAAGCCTGAAATATTGTACCACCTATCCCCATACTTACAATCCATAATCCAAGTTCTAAATTTGTGAGTTTCATATATTTAACAGCATAATATGCAAACATTGGAGCAGTTATACCTAAAAGAAAGTTAAAGAGAAATAAATATCTTGTAAATTCTTTAAATGCTCTATCATTAAATGCTTCTTTTAAATAATTTTTTAAATCATATTTTTCTTTTATTTCAAACTCATCTTGAAACAAATATAAAATAAATGAAGAAAGGGAAAGTAAAAAAGAAATTAAAAAAAGGATTTTAAATCCAAATTTCTCAAAAATAAAGGCAATTAAAAGAAATGATAAAGTTTGTGAAAATGTAATTGAACCAAGCCTTATACCCATATATTCTCCTCTTCCAGAATTATACGCCTTTAATATATTTGAAAACCAGTATGCCCAACTTGTCCCTGAAACATTTAAGAATATATTTGATATTAAAACAACAGAGAATAAAAATTTTAAATTCCAGAATTTTTCAAAAACAAAAAGAAACCATATTGAGCGGGAGATAAATCCTGTTATTCCTGCAAGCATCATTGGTTTTCTATAAAAAAAGAGTAAGAAAATTGTTAAAAAAGAAAAAATAAAGGAGATATTAAATAGTGAGCTCATAAAAGCAACAGCATGTGCACGAGCACCAATCTTTGTTGCAAATGCAGTGATATAAACCCCATTAACTATTCCAAAATGGATTGCTGAAATTATTCCCTCAAATAAAGATATTTTTAAGTTTTTATTTATATTCATTTAAATACCCAGAAAATTTATCATATCCTCCCATTTTTAAAGGAATTATTTTTCCATCCATTTTTTTAATATAAACGCCTTTCCCTTTCAAAACTTTACCTATTTTCGTTATTTTTATATCTTTAAAATTTTTTATTTTTTCATAATCTTTCTCTTTTATTGTAAAAATAAGTTCATATTCCTCTCCTGAATTTATTGCATATTCAATTGGATTTTCAATATTTGCTTCGAATAATTCTTTTTTAACAGGAATCCTTTCCTCCTCAATAATTATCTTAACATTGCTTTCAACTGCAATATGACTAATATCCTTTGAAAGACCATCTGATACATCAATCATTGAATTTATTTTTATTTTATTTAAGAGTTTTCTTATCTCCTTTAAATGAATCTTTGGACTATAAAATTTTTTTAAAGCGAAGTCTTTTATCTTTTTAGAAACACTTATTTTCTTCTCTAAAATATCAATTGCAAGAGTTGCAAAACCAAACTCTCCCGTAACGCATAAAACATCTCCTTCTTTTGCGCCAGATCTTAAAACAAGTTTATCTTTTTCAACTTCTCCTATGAAAAAAACATCTGCTATTATCTTATCTTTATGAATTAAAATATCTCCACCTGAAATTATAAACCCATATTGTTTGGAAACCTTAAAGATTCCTTTATAAAATTCTTTCAAATTCTTTATATTCTCTTTGTCAATCTTTAAATTTACATTTGAACATAGGGGTTTGCCTCCACAGGCAACAATATCAGATAAACCTCTTAAAAGGAGTTTTTTTCCAATTTGATATAAACTCATCCAATTCCTTTTAAAATGAATATCCTCACATAGGGAATCAGATGTTAAAAGAAGATATTTATCTTTTGAAGGTAAAATTGCTGCTGAGTCATCACCTATAGGGGTGATTATCCTTTTATCTTTTACCTTATATTTTTTTAAAAATTTTATAAATTCAAATTCATTTTTCACTTTCAAAATTATTTAAAAATAAAAGAATTGCCTTACCCACTTCTTCAAGAGAATTCTTTGATATATTAAAAGTATCATCATAAACTGTGTGCCAGAAAGGATAATCAAAATCTATCAAAAGAATAGTTTTTAACCCTTTTTCATTTAAAGGAATATGATCGTCAATTATTGAATATTTTTCTATCGGAACAAAACTTTTTAAATTCCCCTTTTGGGCAATCTCAAAAAATTTATTTAAAAGAGACGGTGCAAACTTTAATGAATTTATTTCCTTATATATCTGAAGCTCCTTATCACCTATCATGTCAACTATTATTCCAAAATAATACTCATCTATATTCATATTTTCTGAAAAGAATTTTGAACCATAGCATGGAGCATCTCCATAATCCTCACCATCAAAAAATACAACCTCTATTCCAAAACTAAATTTTTTAAGTGAATCCAAAAGCGAAAGCAAAAGGGAAGTGCCAGAACCCGAATCGTTTGCACCAGGAATTCCAGGATATGTATCATAATGGGTTCCAAGTAAAACTTTTTTTCCTTTACCATAATTACCTATTATGTTATAAAAAATCATATCATCTTTTTTAAATTCCTGTATCTTTACTTTATATCCCTTTTCTTTTAAAAAATTGATTATATATTCTCTACAAATTTTATGAGAGGCTTTACCAGGATTTCTTGGACCGAAAGAAACTATTTTTTTTAAAATCTCAAATGAATCATCCCCAATTGAAGAAAGAATTAAAAAAATTAAAATTTTAATTTCCTTTCCTCCCCTTTTATTATCCTTTTTATATTTTCCCTGTGAAGAAATAAAATAAAAAAGAAAATAAAAAGTGTTAATATTTTAAAATATAAAGGAAATTTAGATATACCTATTAAAATTGAAAGAAGGAGAATTGAAATTATTGAACCGATTGAAACAGTTTTTGTAAAAATAACTGTTAAGATAAAAAGGAAAAGAGAAATTAAAAATTGATAAGGGGCTAAAACAATGTATGCACCAAATGTGCATGAAACACTTTTACCACCTTTAAATTTTAAAAATGGGGTTGTTGCATGTCCTATTATTGAAAGAATTCCTGTTATTGAAGCAGTTAGAAAATCAAAATATTTCAATGCAAGAAATGTTGGAATAAGGGATTTTGATACATCAAGAACCCCTGTAATTATCCCGAGTTTTTTATTAAACCTCAAAACATTTGTTGCACCTATATTTCCGCTTCCAAGTCTTCTTATATCCTCCCCTTTTAATTTAACAATTATGTAACCAAAAGGAATTGCTCCTATTATATAACCAATTAAAGGAAATAAAAATTTCATTTTCTTAATTTATTTAAAATTTTAACAGGAGCACCATAAAGCAAAAAATGTTCCCTTATTTTATTTTTCAAAAAATTTATATATTCTAAATCAACTTCTTCCCTTGTTTCAATTATAAATGTATGGGGAAATTTGCCAGCATAATAAAAATCATAAAAAAAATTTCTCGGTGGAAATTTATCAAATATATTTTTAATGAATTCCTGAACTTCTTTTTTCTTAAACTCCCTTTTTAAATTGTTATAAACATTTTTAACTATACTTTCAATTATCTCTACCCCTTCAGAGGTTAAAGCAGATATTAATAGTTTTGGATAGCCCCTTGCAGGTGGAAATATAATATCAAATTCTTCAAAAATTTTTTTTCTCTCTTTTTTCTCCAAAAGATCAATTTTATTTAAAAGTATGATTATCCCTTTACCTTGGTCTTCAACAAATGAAAAAATCTTTTTATCCATTTTTGTTAAACCTTCTTTTGCATCTATTAAAAGGAGTGCACAATCAGCCCATCTTATCGTTCTTTCAGTCCTTAAATAAGAATAATATTCTATCTCATCTTTATATTTTCTTTTTATTCCAGCAGTATCTATGAATATGAACTCTTCCTTTATTTTTTCAATAACATCCCTTGTTGTTCCGGGCAAAGGATTAACTATTGCCCTATTTTCCCCGATGAGTAAATTAAAAAGGGATGATTTTCCAACATTTGGTCTTCCAACTATTATAACCTTAATTTTAGACTTCTCATCTTCTTTAAAAGGAACACCTATTATTTCTACAATTCTTTCTAAAAGGGAATCAATCCCGATCTTATGTTCTGCCGATATGAAGAATATCTCATCTAAACTACTTTTATAAAATTCTTCAGGAGGCGCTCTTTTTAATGAATCAATCTTATTAACAACACCTATAATTTTTTTTCCTTCTTTTCTAAGCCTTTTAAGTATCTCTTCATCATAAGGAGTGAGCCCATCTTTTGCATCCATAACAAATAGAAAAATATCCGTTTTTTTAAAAAACTCATATATCTTTTTACTTATTTCATCTTTTAGAATGTCATCAGAAAAAAGTCCTCCTGTATCAACAAGAATGAATGATTTATCTTTATAATTAATTATTTTTTCAATCGGATCCCTTGTTATCCCTGGTCTTTTATGGAAAATTGAAATGCTTTTTTTTGCTATTCTGTTAAAAATGGTTGATTTACCAACATTAACTCTACCAACAATCAAAACAATCGGGATTTTATTTTCCATAAATTTTAAGAATAAATAAAAATGCCCCGGGGAAAGAAAGTTTTAAGCAACGAGTTTTTTAAGTTCTGAAGCAGGTCTAAATGCAGGAACCTTCCTTGCTGGAATCTTTAGCTCTTCTCCTGTTCTTGGATTTCTTCCTTTTCTTGGTTTTTTCTTTTTTATTGTAAATGTTCCAAATCCAACAAGCCTTACCTCACTTCCTTTCTTTAAAGAAGCCTTTATAGCATCAATTGTTGCATCAAGCGCTGCTGAAGCATCTTTCTTTGTCAAATTTGCTTTCTTTGCAATTTCATTAATAAGTTCTTGTTTATTCATCCTTCACCTCCTTTTTTATATTTATATTTTAAATCCCCGGGGCAATCAAAATTTTCAAAGAATTAAAACATGTATATTATACAATATTTTTAAGGATTTGTCAAGTGGTAAGCCTTATTTTTCAAGGGTTTTAAAAGAATGTTTAGATGGAATATTTGTAATTATTATATTTTTAAACCCTGAAGAGTGAAACATATTTATTTCCTGGCAGAATCTCAATTACCTTTTTCATCTGAAGAGAAAAAATTACTGTATATATAAAAGATAAAGGTTTTCCTGTAATTTCAATAATTTCCTCAATGCTTCTTGGAGTTTTCAGCAATTCAATTATTTCTTTTTCTTCCTCTTGCAAAATTACCTTCTTTTCTTTTTCTTTTATTCCAAAAAATGAAAGTATATCATTTGGTGATGTTGTGCAATAAGCTCCTTCTTTTATCAAATAATTTGTTCCTTCGCTTTCTCTGCTATCAATAGGACCTGGAATTGCAAATATCTCTTTTCCCTGTGAAATTCCCCATTCAACTGTTGAAAATGTGCCCGATTTTGAACTTGCTTCTATAACAAGTATCCCTTTCGAAAGAGCAGAAATTAATCTATTTCTAAAAGGAAAATTGTATTTATATGGAGGTGTAGAAGGAGCAAATTCACTTATTATTGAACCACCTTTTTCAATTATTTTTGCAAATAATTTTTTATTTTCTGGTGGATAAAGATATTTAAAACCGCTACCAAGAACGCATATTGTTTTACCATTTGCTTCAAGAGACCCTTTATGAACTTCTGTATCAATCCCCCTTGCTCCACCAGAAACTATACAAACTCCATTTTCTGCGAGTTCCCTTGAAAAAATTCTTGCAATCTTCTTGCCATAATAAGTTGGTTTTCTTGTTCCCACTATCGCAAATTTAAACCCACTAAATATTTCATTACCTATTCCAAATATGACAAGGGGAGGGTTCTTAATCTCTAAGAATTCACTTGGAAAATCTTTATCAAAAATTGTCTTTATCCACCATCCCCTTTTTTTGCATTCTTTCTCTATTTCTTCTGCTTTTTTTAAAAGGTCCTTTTCAATTAAAATTTCCTTTTTGCCATTTTTTATGATATTTAAAAAATTTTCAGGATTATAATTCTTTTTTAAAATAAGTGAAATTAGTTCAATTTTTTCCATTTTCCAATCTCCTCTTTTAAGTCCTCAATATTTATCCCTTTTAAAGCAGATACAAAAAATACCTTTTCTTTTATTTTTAGATTTTTTAAGTATTCCGGCAAATTTTCTAAAAGGTCAATTTTATTGAACACCAAAATTTTTTCCTTATCTAAAATAGAAGGATTGTATTCTCCAATTTCTAAAATTAAAGTTTCATAATCTTTTAAAGGTGATGGAGAAGTTATATCAATTAAAAATATTAAAAAGTTACATCTTTCTATATGTCTTAAAAAATCAAGACCGAGCCCTTTACCTTTATGGGCATCTTTAATTATACCTGGAATATCACATATTGTTATTCTTTTAAAATCTCTTGTCTCTAATACCCCGAGGTTTGGTGTTAAAGTTGTAAATGGGTATGGTGCTATTTCCGGCTCTGCTTTTGTTAAAGCCTTTAAAAGTGTTGATTTTCCAGAATTTGGGAATCCAACAATCCCTATGTCTGCAAGTAATTTTAATTCAAGTAAAAGAACTTTTTCCTCTCCCTTTTCACCTTCTTCCCTTATCCTTGGAGCCCTATTTGTGGAAGTTGCAAATGCCTTATTGCCCCTTCCGCCTTTACCACCTCTTGCAACAACAATCTTTTCTCCTTCTTTGAGTATTTCACCTATTTTAATGTTTGATTCAGCATCATAAATACATGTTCCAAGTGGAAGGGGTACAAGCAGATCCTTTCCATCTTTCCCTTTCATATTCTTACCCTTTCCATCCTTACCATCCTCTGCTTTTAAAAATTTTCTATATTTGAAATCAATAAGTGTCCACAAATTTTTATCTCCATAAAAGATCACATCTCCTCCCTTACCTCCGTCTCCTCCATCAGGTCCTCCCTTTGGGACATATTTTTCCCTTCTAAAACTTATACAACCATCACCACCATCACCACCTTTAACCTTTATTTTAACTTTATCTACAAAAGAGAGTTTATCCAATTTTCTCTTTTATCTTTTCTATAACAGATTCAGGTACAAAATCTTTTAAATCTCCTTTTAAAATGGCTATTTCTTTAACAAGTGTAGAAGATAAATAGGCATATTTTTCAGAAGGTAAAAGGAATACAACCTCAATCTCTGGGTAAAGTTTCCTGTTAATCCAGGCCATTTGAAATTCATATTCAAAATCTGAAACAGCCCTTATCCCCCTTATTATTGCCTTTGCATTCTTCCTTTTAACGAAATCAACAAGAAGTCCATCAATTTTTTCAACTTCTATACCCTTTTCATCTTTAAAGAAATCTTTTATTATCTTGATTCTTTCTTCAACTTCAAAAAGAAAATTCTTTGAAGAAGGTGAACCAACTGCAACAATCACGTTACCAAAAAGTTTTTTTGCCCTTTTTATTATATCAATATGACCAAAAGTTAAAGGGTCAAAACTCCCAGGATATACAACAGGTGAAATATGTGATCTTTGTTTCACCATAAATTACCTCCTTTAAAATAAAGTTTTTAAAATCTCTAAATTCTGCTTCCTTTCTTGTTTCTAAAATGAAAATTCCGTTTTCTTTTAAAATAAGAATTATTTTTTTAATTGAATCTTTTTTTAAAATAAATTTATAAGGTGGGGATGCAAAAATTATGTCAAATTTATCTTTATTTAAATTTAAAAATTTTTTAAAGTCCATCTTATAAATTTTTATTTTATCTAAAACACCAAGATTTTTAGCATTATCTTCTATTATTTTAACACAGTCTTTGTTTTCCTCAACAAAGGTGCAAAAGGAAGCACCCCTTGAAATTGCCTCAAATCCAAAACTACCGCTTCCCGCAAAAATATCAAGAACCTTTTTATCATAAACATCTCCAATTGTATCAAAAATTGCTTTTCTAACTATACTCTGAGCAGGTCTTATTCCCTTAGGAATTTTTAAAACTCTTCCTTTTAAAGAACCACCGCTTATTTTCACCTTTAAATTTTAATTCTTAGTTTGAAAAAAAATCAATTACTTCTTTATAATCTTAAAATGTCTTTAATATTTTTATTTTTGATAATTTCTGATATAATAAAATTGAAAGAGCCTGAATTTAAAATAGAAGAGGCAGGTATTTTTTTTTATATAGAACTTAAAAATGGAAATATAAGTTTTTCCTCTCCTGGTGAACCTGATATCCCATGGGAATTTCTTTATATTCCACTTAAAGATAATGAATATGCTGAAGCACATCTCAAAATAATTTCAAAAAAAGAAATAAAACATGAAAAACCATTAATACCTTTTCCATATGAGGATGAGAATATACCATTTTTAAGATACGAAATGAATATTGAGAGTTATAAAAAGTATCCTGATGAAAATCTTAAAAATTTTGGTGTTGGCTCTAAAAGAGGGGAAAAATGTCTTGTATTAGCCTATACCCCATTTATAATTGAAAATGGAAAAATTTATTTAATAGATAATGCTGAAATTATTTTAAATAAAAGGGTAAAAAAGAGGATTTTTGAAAACAAAAGTCATCTTGAGTTCTTTAAAAGACCTTTCTGGATAAAAATTAAAACAAAGGATGAAGGGATATACAGGATTACTTATAGAGATTTGAAAGAAATCGGAATTGAACCATCACTTTATTCTTATGAAAATTTTATAATTTTTTCCTTATTTGGAGAAAGACTTAATCCATCAAGAGACAGTTTAGAACTTCTAAACCCCCTTCCTTATACTGTTCCATTTATTTTTAAAGATAAAGATGATGACGGATTTTTTACAATCAATGATACAATTCTTTTTTATTCTCCTTCTATAAAAAAGAGAAAATGGGATGGAAATTATTTTTCTTTTGAAGAAAACCCCTTTACTGATACAACTATTTTCTACCTTGCTCTTGATGGAGGCGGTGGAAAACTAATGAAGGAAATAGATGTTAGTCCCATTTATTATGAAAAAATAAGGAATAGGGCAATAAGTTATGAAAGGTATGAGAAAAACATTATAAATCTTGGTAAAAGGGGATTAAGATGGGTTGGGGAAGACCTTTCAAAAATGTCTTTGGAATATAAAAAACATTCATTTGACGTATTTTTAAAAGATATAGCAAGTATAAAGGGGAAATTAAAAATATGCATAGTTGTTATGAGGGGGAACCCAAATAATGTATATATAGGATATTTATTAAATAAAGATACTGTTGCTTACACTCCCTACTCACCACCAAGTTTAAATACTTCTTTTACAAGTATATTTTCCGTTAATAACTTAGAAGAGAACAACAATTTTGAAATAATTGTTGGAAATGAAAATGATTTTTATGATTATCTGCACCTTGATTATTTTGAAATAGAGTATGAAAAATTTTTAAAAGGTGAGGAAATCCATGCTTATGATACAACAAAGGGTAAGGTTCTTTATAAAATAGAAAGTGATAAAAAAGGATATTTAATTGAAGTAACGGATTATAAGGATCCAAAACTACTCAAAGGTTTTTATTTTGCAAAGGATACAATAAAATTTGTTCTTGAAAATGAAGATGTAAGGGAGTTTTATTTTTCAAAAAAACCTAAAAAACCATTGAAAATTTCAATTGTTGAGAGTTTGTGTGAATTGAGGGATACTTTAAATAAAGCCGATTATATAATAATAACACATAAAAATTTTGAAAATGTTCTTAAAAATTATATAGAGTATAGAAAAAATAATCTTTATTTTGGAGATTCATTAATAAAAAATCCAAAGATAAAAATTGTTACAACCCAGAAAATTTATGAGGAGTTTGGATTTGGTTCTCCTGATTTTGTGGCAATAAGAAACTTTCTTGCTTATACTTTTTATTTCTGGGAAAAAAAGCCATTATATGTCTTACTTGCAGGAAATGGAAATTATGATTTCAAATATAATATTGGTTCAAACAAAAATTTTGTTCCCTCAACAGAATGGGGTGAGGTTCTTGACGAATTTTTCAGCGGTTTTTATTCATACGATTTATTCTATGTACAGTTTGATCCGCCTCAATATGATCCTCCTGATATGATGATTGGAAGAATACCAGCAGAAAATGTATATGAACTGGACAACTATTTAAAAAGAGTGATGGAATATGAAAAAGAAAAAAACAATTCTCTATGGAGAAACAGAATAATAGGGGTTGCTGATGACCATCTTTTAAATGGAATTCAATTTATTAAAGAAGTTAGAGGAACTTTAAGATTTTTACCAAAAAATGTTGACTTCAAAGAAATTTATACTTCTTTTTTCCCTTATGTAGAAGGTGCAAGACCACTTGCAAAAGTAAAACTATTTGAAGAATTGAATAAAGGCTGTTTTCTTACCTTTTTTTATGGTCATGGTTCAGAGTGGCAAATATTTAACCAGAAGATAATTTATGTTCCTTCTGATTTAAATAATTTGAATTTTGGAGAAAAAAGACCAATCTTTTTCTTTGGAACTTGCAAACCCTCTTATTTTAACAAAACAGAAAGATGTGTGGGAGAAGCACTCATGATTCACCCAAATTCAGGTATTTCAACACTTGGTTCTTCAACACTCATAGGAATTGGTACATATAAAATTGTTCTTGAATCATTTTTAAATGTATTATTTGATTATAAAATCCATACATTGGGTGAATGTTATTTTTTAAGCAATGTTCCGAGATATTATATATTACTTGGGGACCCAACACTTGTTTTACAAATTCCTCCTCCTTTAATAAATTTAAAGTATCAGAGTAAAACTATAGATACAGTTCAAAAGGGAGAATTTTTTGAATTTGAAGATACATTAAATTTAGATGGAGAAATTTTGATAAATCTTTTTGGAAGACCAAAGATTAAAGTTTATCCTGAATTTTTACCTCAAGTTAAGTGCACTACTTATGAAAGATCGGATGATATATTTAGAGGAATTTTTGAAATAAAAAACGGTGTATATCACCCAAAAATTCCTCTACCTTTTTCTTTATCAAAAGAAGACACTTTTGGGAAACTTATAGTTTATTATGGGAAAAAAGGAAGAGGGATTGTAGGGATTATTGATTCAATATACTTTAAAGATTTTGATGGTTCAAAAATTGATACAACAAAACCAAAAATAAAACTTTATTATCTTGGTAAAGAAATTAAAGATTCTTTGAGAATAAGAAAGAATGATGAAATTGAAATTGAGATTTTTGATGAAAATGGAATACTCATTTATGGAAATGAAAGAATAAAATTGAAATTAGCACCAGAAGAATATGATTTAACAGATTATTACATATGTGAAAATGATGACCCAAGAAAAGGAAGAATAAAATTTAAAATACCTGAAAATATAACATCTGGATACAAAAATTTAACAGTTTATGCTTATGATAATTATTACAATTTAGGAATAGAAACAAAAATA
This sequence comes from Caldifarciminota bacterium, assembly GCA_965649125.1. Lineage (GTDB taxonomy): Bacteria > Hydrothermota > Hydrothermia > Hydrothermales > Hydrothermaceae > JBDRZD01. Next base: position 30,316 of record CBFGJO010000012.1, read on the forward strand.
GTGTATGTTGAAGAAAAAGAAAAAATATTTATAAGATGCCTCCCTTTTCCAAACCCATCCCCTGGAAGAATTTATTTTGGAATTGAAACAAATGAGAATGGAAAAATAGGAATAAAAATTTATACATTAAGAGGAAGACTTATCTATGAAAAAAATGGAATTTATATAAATAAGGGATTTAATAAAATAGAATGGAATGGAAAGGATAGGGATGGACACTCTGTTTCTAATGGAATTTATATTTATAAAATAGAATTTGAAAACAAAGAAAAAAATTATAAAAAAAATATAAAGGGAAAAATTGCAATAGTTAAATAAAAAATATTAAAATAAAAATTTAATTATGCCAATACCTTATGAACTATTAAAAATTTTGTGTTGCCCTAAGTGTAAAGGGGATTTAGATTATAATGAAAAAAAAGATGTGCTTATATGTAAAAAATGTGAACTTATTTATAGAATTGAAGATGATATTCCTATAATGCTTGTTGATGAAGCAATTCCTCTAAGGGAGTTTAAAAATGAACCTGATTAACATTTTTTTATGTTTCTTTATAATAGACGGTAATGTAATTAAAATACAAAAGCCTTCATTTAAATTGGTAGAAACTCCTGAATACATAATACCATCATTTGAAGGTGGAACTTATAATTTTTCAAATCCAGGAGAACCTTCTTTACCATGGAAAATATTCAAAATAGGTTTAGAAATTGATGAAGATGCAGAGATAAATTTTGAAATCTTAAAAATAAAAGAAATTGAAAAAGATAAAAAAGTTATGCCATTCCCCTATTTTAAAAATGACGGTATTGAAGCAATATACAAAGTAAATGAAGATAAATACAATAGTTTTCCGGAAAGTAATTTATTGAATCTTGGAACAGGAAGTTTAAGGGGGAGAAAATGTATTCTCCTTGCATACACTCCTTTTATGATTAAAAATAAAAAACTGTATATAATAGAGGAAGCGAAAGTTATTATAAATAAAAAAGAAAAAAGTTTAAAAAGGAAATATAAGAAAATAAGGGATTATAAAATTTTTGAGAATTTCCTTGATAAAAAAGCTTTCCCTTATATAAAATTTTTTGATTCAAATCTTTCCTTTTTTGAAAGGTCTTTCTGGATTAAATTGATTATTAAAGAAGAAGGACTTTATAAAATTACTTATGAGGATATAAAAAATCTTGGTTTAGAACCTTCATTTTATAAAATAAATGAAATCGGAATATTCTCTTTATTTGGGGAAAGGCTTAATCCAGAAAGGGATAGTATTAATTATTTAAATCCACTCCCTTTTCCCTGCCCTTTTATATTCAAAGATATTGATAATGATGGATATTTTACACAGAAAGATACTTTAATATTTTATTCGCCTTCTCCAAAGAGAAGGTTTTTCGAAAATGGTGAATTTCGCTATTATGAAAATCCATTTTCAGATGAAATTGTTTATTTTCTCGCACTTGAAAAAGGTGATTCACAATTTATGGATACCTTAAATGTTTCTCCAGGACTTTCGGATAAGGAAAGGGATTTTTGTTTAAATTATTACAGGCATGAAAGAAATTTGATAAATCTTGGTAAAAGAGGACTTAGATGGGAAGGGGAGGATCTTTCAAGGATTTCTACAAATATTGAATCCAGAAGATTTGATTTTAATTTGGATGAAATTTATTCACCTGAAGGAAAAATAAGGGTTGAAGTTGTTATTCTTGATAAATATGCAAACCCAGACCCTATTCATCTTTTATACGAGCTTAATGGAAATACAATATATTCAACAGTCTATCCAATAGGTGAATACAATACGCTTCGCATTTTCACTTCTTATCTCAACAATTTAAGAACTTCAAATGAGTTTAAAATAATACTGGGTGCACCAGGGGATAAGGAGGATTATCTTTATCTTGATTTCTTTGAAATAGAATATAAAATGGCACTTAAAGCACAAAAGGAAATTCATATTTATGATACTACAAAAGGTAAAATACTTTACAAACTTTATACAACAAAAAGGGGATATTTACTTGATGTAAGTGATTATAAAAATCCTCGCCTTTTAAAAGGATGGAATTACGAGAATGATACATTAAAATTTCTAATAGAAAATCAAGGAGATTTTAAAGAGTTTTATTTCTCTCAAGAATTAAAAAGGCCTCAAAGCATTATTTTAATTACAAGTCTTAAGGAATTAAGGGATACTTTAAATCAAGCTGATTATATAATAATAACCCATAGAGAATTATTTTCACCTTTAACAGGGTATAAAGATTATAGAAAAAATAATTTATATCTTGCTGATTCTTTGATCCCAAATCCAAAGATAAGAATAATAACATTAGATAAAATATACGATGAATTTGGGTTTGGTATGCCTGATTTTGTAGCAATAAGAAATTTCCTTGCATATACTTTTTATTTCTGGAAAGAGCCAAAACCAGTTTATGTCCTTCTTGCAGGTGATGGAAGTTATGATTATAAAAATTATACAAAAAGTGTTAAAAATTATGTTCCACCAACTGAATGGGGGGAGGTTTTTGATCCTGATGCAGGAGGTGATTTTACATATGATATATTTTATGTTCAATTTGACCCTCCCTATAATGACCCACCTGATATGATAATAGGAAGGATACCTGCAAAAAATCCCGGAGAAATTATTGATTATTTTGAAAAAGTTAAAATTTATGAAAGAGAGGACATAAACTCAACATGGAGAAATAAAATAATGGGAGTTGCAGATGATGATAGACCTGAAGGAAATTTAGTTTTTACTCATGAGGTAAAGGATTTTTTAATGGATTTGCCAAAAAATATTGACTTTAATGCAATTTATACTGCCTTTTATCCATTTGATTATGCAACAAGAACAAGACCTCTATCAAGAAAAGAATTTTATGAGGAAATTAAAAAGGGGTATTTCCTTGTATTTGTTTGGGGGCATGGTAATCCTTATCAAATATTTCATGAAAAACTTATATATTTACCCCCTGATTTATCGCTTTTAGAAATAGATTTTAAAAGACCAATTTTCTTTTTTGGAGCATGCAAACCTTCAGCATTTGATAGACTTGAAATTTCTGTTGGTGAAGGATTCATGATTACACCAAAATCAGGGATTGCAACACTTGGCCCTTCTTCTTTAATAGGTTATGGAAACTATAAATGGGTTTTAACCCAGATAATGGAAGTCCTTTACGATTATAAAACACATACCCTCGGAGAAATTTATATTTCAGCAGGTGTTCCTGATAAGTACATATTACTTGGGGACCCTGCCTTAATATTTAATCTCTCAAAACCAGAAATAAACCTTACATATCAAAAATCTTTTGTTGATACAATCATGAAAGGGTCCTGGGCCGGCTTCATAGATACAATAGAAGGCGAAGGCAGAATAAAATTGGAAGTTTTTGGTATACCAAGAGAAAAAATTGATACAACCTATCCTTCCCCGGGTTATCCATCCTTAATAGATACTATTTATATAAGACCTGATAATATTTTTAAAGGATATTTCAGTTTAAAAAATGGGATATATCATCCAATTTTTTTAGTTCCTAAATTTTTATCTCCACAAGACAGTTTTGGAAAACTTATAGTCTATTATGGGAAAAAAGGAAGAGGGATTGTAGGGATTATTGATTCAATATACTTTAAAGATTTTGATGGTTCAAAAATTGATACAACAAAACCAAAAATAAAACTTTATTATCTTGGTAAAGAAATTAAAGATTCTTTGAGAATAAGAAAGAATGATGAAATTGAAATTGAGATTTTTGATGAAAATGGAATACTCATTTATGGAAATGAAAGAATAAAATTGAAATTAGCACCAGAAGAATATGATTTAACAGATTATTACATATGTGAAAATGATGACCCAAGAAAAGGAAGAATAAAATTTAAAATACCTGAAAATATAACATCTGGATACAAAAATTTAACAGTTTATGCTTATGATAATTATTACAATTTAGGAATAGAAACAAAAATAGTGTATGTTGAAGAAAAAGAAAAAATATTTATAAGATGCCTCCCTTTTCCAAACCCATCCCCTGGAAGAATTTATTTTGGAATTGAAACAAATGAGAATGGAAAAATAGGAATAAAAATTTATACATTAAGAGGAAGACTTATCTATGAAAAAAATGGAATTTATATAAATAAGGGATTTAATAAAATAGAATGGAATGGAAAGGATAGGGATGGACACTCTGTTTCTAATGGAATTTATATTTATAAAATAGAATTTGAAAACAAAGAAAAAAATTATAAAAAAAATATAAAGGGAAAAATTGCAATATTAAGATAAACTCTAAAAGGAGGTAAAGATGCTTTATCCTTTGAATGAAGAAGAAAAGGCAATAAAGGAGATTGCAAGAAGGATCGCGAGGGAGAAAATTTTACCTGTAAGGGCAAAATTTGATGAAACCGAAGAATTCCCATGGGAAATAGTAAAAATTATGGCGGATTCAGACCTTTTTAGAGTATTTATACCTGAGGAATATGAGGGACTCGGAATGGGTGTATTTGCAATGTGTCTTGCAGTTGAGGAACTTTCATGGGGATGCGCGGGAATTGCACTTTCCTATGCAGGAACAGGACTCGGAACATTCCCGATTTTACTATTTGGTAATGAAGAACAGAAAAGAAAATATTTACCCGAGATAGCAAGTGGAAAAATAGCAGCATTTTGCATAACAGAGCCACAGGCGGGTAGCGATGTTTTAAGTATAAAGACAAGGGCCGAGAAAGATGGAAATTTTTATATTTTAAATGGGTTGAAACAATTTATAACAAATGGTGGGGAGGCAGATATTTATACTGTTATTGCCTTAACAGACCCAAAAAAAGGAATAAGAGGGGCAAGTGCTTTTATTGTTGAGAAAGGAACAGAGGGTTTAAAATTCGGGAAAAAGGAGAAAAAACTCGGGATAAGGGCTTCAGCAACAAGGGAAGTGATATTTGAAAATGTTAAAGTTCCAAAGGAAAATTTGATTGGAAAAGAAGGGATGGGGCTTTTAATTGCAATGAAAACATTTGATCATGCAAGACCGGGTGTTGCTGCACAGGCAATAGGAATAGCACAATCTGCCTTTGATGCAGCAGTTGAGTATGCAATGGAAAGAAAACAGTTCGGTCAACCAATCATATCTTTCCAGGCAATCCAGCATATGCTTGCAGATATGGCTATAAAAATAGAATCTGCAAGGGCATTAACATATGCAGTTGCAAGGGCAATTGATAGAAAGGAGGGAGATTTTTCAAAGGAAAGTTCAATGGCAAAATGTTTTGCCTCGGATATAGCAATGGAAGTTACAATTAATGCGGTACAGATATTTGGTGGATATGGATATATGAGGGATTATCCTGTTGAGAAGATGATGAGGGATGCAAAAATAACGCAGATATATGAGGGAACAAATCAAATTTTAAGAAATATAATTGCATCATACATACTAAAAGAGAAAAGAAAGGGTGCTTGAAATTTTAAAAAAAGAACAGGAAGTTCTAAGCAAAAAATTAAAAATTTCAAAATTAAAGAAAAAGGTAGAAATAGTTGGTGGATGTGATGTGTATTATCATAAAAATACTGGAATAGGTGCATTTGTCTTGATGAATGAAAATTTTGAAATCATTGAGAAAGAATTTTTCAAAGACAAAATTGATTTTCCTTATATTCCCGGATTTTTATCCTACAGGGAAATAAAATTCCTTATTGGTGCTTATGAAAAATTAAAAATTAAACCTGACCTTATATTTGTTGATGGGAATGGAATATTACATCCAAGAGGTTTTGGAATTGCCTCACATTTAGGCATCTTATTAAAAAAGCCAACAATTGGATGCACAAAAAATTTACTTCTTGGAGAATATAAAGAAATTGAATTAAAAAGAGGGAATTTTTCACCTGTGATTTTTAAAGGAAATATAATAGGATATGCAGTTTGCACAAAAGATAATGTAAAGCCAGTTTTTATTTCACCAGGTAATCTCATAAGTTTTGAAGAATCTATTAAATATACATTAATTTTTTCAAAACACAGGATTTGTGAACCAATAAGGATTGCCCACATTGAGGCTAAAAAAAATTTCTCATAATTTTATTTTATATTTAAAACCTTAATTATTTCCTCTTTTTCCCCCATTTTAACTTTTATAAAATATATGTTTTTATTTATTTCATTTAGTTTTATTTCAAAGCGATGCATCCCTTTTTGAACAAAACCTGATTTTCTCCTTCCTATAAGTGAACCATTTATGTTATAAAAATTAAGCTCTATCTCACAGGGTTCTTTTATATCAAAAACTAAAACAAGAGATTTTGAATTCCTTAATACATAGAGATTATTATTCTCGACAGGGGGTTTTGGTTTAATAGGCTTCTTATCCAGTTCACCCAATATGCCACCTTCAAACTTTAAAATGAAAGCATCCCAATTTCCAGCAAAACTTCCCTGATAATAAGCACCT
>CBFGJO010000013.1:0-36457 GCA_965649125.1 Caldifarciminota bacterium
GTAAAGGGGAATTCTCTTATTGACTTTTTTGTTGGTAAGATGGGACCTGATTTTTCATCAAACTATGTAAGATTAAATGGTAAAAATGAAATTGTTCTTATTGATAAATATATAAGGGGTGATTTCCCTCTTTATAAATTGAGTTGGATAGATAAAAGGCTTACAAATTTTAAGGCAGAAGATGTTGTTAAATTTCATCATAAATTTGGTGAGGAAATAACCCTTGTTAAAAAGGATGGGAAATATTATTTTGAAAATGATACTTTAAAGGCTGATTCAACAAGAACGATACAGTATCTAAGGATGATAAGTAATATAATTGCAATGGATATAGTTGATACTTTAAATCTTAAAGATGCAGGGCTTTTGGAACCAAAAGGAACTTTTGAGATAGAAATGAAAGATGGCTCATATCATTCTATAATATTTGGAAATGACACAGGAGAAGGTGGAATATATTATGTAACAAATAAGAATAAAAGATATGTTTATACACTGAGTAAATCTTATGTTGATAATGCACTGAAGAAAACAAAAGATTACTTTTTAGGGAAAACAGAAGCTCCCCAAGTTATTGAAAAACCATTCAAAAAGCTTAAGAAACCGAAGAAGAAATAAATTCAAAACCTTCTTTTGCTCTATAAGAACTTCTCACAAAAACTCCTGATGCTACAAATTTAAATCCAATATCATATCCTATTTTTTCAAATTCTTTGAACTCCTCTGGTTTATAATATTTTACAACAGGCAAATTTTTTCTTGTTGGCTGTAAATATTGACCTATTGTGATTATTTCACATCCTGCTTTTTTTATATCCTCCATCGTTTTTATTATTTCCTCTTCTCGTTCACCAAGACCGATCATTATTGAACTTTTTGTAATCATTTTAGGGTTAATTTCTTTTATCTTTCTTAAAACAGAAAGACTTTTTTCATATCCTGCCCTTTTATCCCTTATACTCTCTGTGAGTCTTTCAACAACTTCAACATTATGAGCAATCACATCAGGATTTGCATAAATAACTTTTTTTAAAGAATCAATTTTTAAATTAAAATCGGGAATTAAAACCTCAACTTTAACTTTTTCATTCATCTCTTTTATTCTTTCAACAGTTTCTGCAAAATGTTTTGCCCCACCATCCTCTAAATCATCTCTTGTAACAGAGGTTATAACAGCATACTCAATTTTAAGCTCTTTTAGTGCATTTGCAACCCTTAAAGGCTCCCCTTCATCAAGTGGCTCAGGCTTACCCTTTTTTACAGAACAGAACCTACAATTTCTTGTACATACATCTCCCATTATCATTATTGTTGCAGATTTTTTTGCCCAGCATTCACCTAAATTAGGACAAAGTGCAGATTCGCAAACTGTATTTAAAGATAGATTTTTTAAAATTAATTTTACACTTTTAAATTCACCAAAACCCGGTAGATTTGATCTTATCCAATAAGGTTTTCTCATAAAATCTTTTCATATTCCTTTAAAGTTTCCCTTGCAATAACAATTTTTTGTATCTCGTTTGTCCCTTCATATATCTCTGTCACTTTTGCATCCCTGAAAAAGCGTTGGACAGGATGTTCCCTTGAATAGCCCATTGAGCCATGAATCTGTATTGCCTTTGTTGTTGCCCACATTGCTGTTTCTGATGCAAAATATTTTGCCATTGATGCTTCCTTTGTAAATTTTTGACCTTTTTCCTTTTTCCATGCTGCGTGGTATGTTAAAAGTCTCGCAGCATTTATCCTTGTTTCCATTTCAGCAATATAGAATGAAATTGCCTGATGCTCTATTATAGGAACACCAAAAGCAACCCTTTCTCTTGCAAATTTTATTGAATGTTCAAGTGCAGCCTGAGCGATACCGGTTGCCTGTGCAGCAATACCTATTCTTCCTGCATCAAGAATACTCATTGCAATCTTAAATCCTTCACCTTCATCTCCGAGCCTGTTTTCTTCAGGAATTCTATAATTTTCAAATGTTATTTCACAGGAATGGGCGCTTCTTATCCCGAGTTTTTTTTCAGGTGGCGATTTTATTAACCCTTTTAAACCTGTATCAGCAATAAAGCATGTAATACCTCTATGTTTTTTCTCCTTATCAGTAACTGCAAATACCAAAATATAATCTGCTTCTGGTCCATTTGTAACCCAAACCTTTTTCCCATTTATTACATATTCATTTCCCTCTTTCTTTGCTATCGTTAATAGATTTGATGCATCAGAACCTGCATGAGGCTCTGTCAATGCGAATGCACCAAGTTTTTCACCCCTTGCAAGGGGAACCAAAAATTTTCTTTTTTGCTCTTCATTTCCAAATTTATAAAGTCCGTAACATACAAGGGAATTATTAACAGATACTATCACACCATGTGCAGGACATACCCTTGAAAGTTCTTCAATTGCTATTACATAACTTATTGAATCGGTTCCTGCTCCTCCATATTCCTCAGGAATTTCCATTCCAAGAAAACCGAGTTCTGCAAGTTTTTTTATTGTTTCTTTTGGAAATCTTTCCTCTTCATCATTTTTATCCGCAATTTTTGAAATCTCTTTTTCTGCAAAATCCCTTATAGTATCTCTTATCATTTTATGTTCTTCTTTTAATTCAAAATCCATATTCACCTCCTTTAAATTTCAAGGAAATCAGTTCCCTTATAAAAACCAGGGTTTTTATTTAAGAGCCACCCTGCAATCTTTAATGCACCCCTTGCAAATATTTCCCTTGAATACGAAATATGGGAAATTTCAATCCTCTCCCCTTCTTTACCAAAAAATACTCTATGTTCACCAACAATATCACCCATTCTTATTCCAAATATACCAATTTCGTCCTTTTCACTTAAGGAAAAGCCTTCTCTCCCAAAAACCCTTTTTAATTTTCTTCCGGAATTCTTTTCAATTATATTAGCAAAACTTAAGGCAGTTCCTGAAGGTGCATCCTTTTTACCTTTATGATGGAATTCAACTATCTCAAAATCCCAGTCATTTAAAAATTTTGAAATTATTCCTGTTATATAAAACAAAACATTTATCCCAAGGCTCATATTTGAAGACCAGTATAAGGGGATTATCTTACCTGTTTTTTCAAATTCAATAAAATCCTCTTCTTTGATTCCTGTTGTGCCTGTAAGATATGGTTTTTTTATCTCCCTCAGTTTTATTATATGTTCAATTGTAGCAGAAGGATTTGTAAACTCAATTCCAATATCTGCATTTTCCATCGCCTTTTCAAAATCGCTTGTTAAGATGATACCGGTTTTTTCCTTAAAAATCAATTCACCGTAATCTTTTCCGATTAAACTATGTCCTCTTGCTTCGCATGCCCCAATTATTTCTATATCTTCTTTTCTTGCTACTTCTGCAACCATTCTCCCCATTCTTCCACAAGCACCAATTATTGCAATCTTCATTTCAGTAATTTATTATCTCTTTAAATTTTTTTTCATCAAATTCCTTTAAAAAGTTTATACATAGATTTAAGGCATTATCAAAATCTTTTCTGTGTATCATTGAATTAAATCCATGAACATATCTTGAAGGAATACCTATTATACTTGACGGAATGCCTTCCCTTAAAAGGTGAATCCTTCCTGTATCATATCCACCTCTTACTGTTACAAGATGATATTTAATCTTATATTTTTCAGCAACTTTAATTATTAAATCCCTTAATTTTCTGTGAGAAATCATTGTTAAATCAAGAGAAACAATTGCAGCACCAGCACCAAGTTTTGCTTCTGTCTCTGTCTTTGCACCTGGAGTATCCTCTGTCAATGAAACATCAAGGGCGATAGCAACATCGGGCTCAAAAACCCAGGCAGAGGTGCCTGCACCCCTTAATCCAACCTCTTCCTGAACTGTTGCGACAAAATAAGCGGTTCCCGGTATTTTTTTATCCTTTATCTCTTCCAAAATTCTTATTAAAAGAGCACATCCAACCCTATCATCAAAAGCTTTTGCCATATAAATATTTTTATTTCCAAGAATTTTAAATTCAGAAACAGGAACAATTGGGTCACCTATTTTTATATCAAGTTTTTTCTGTGGATCAAACTTTTTTTCCTCAACACCAAAATCTATATATAAATCATCAATTTCTGGTAATTTTTGAGCCTCTTCTTTCTTTAAAATATGAGGTGGAACTGCTCCAATTGTTCCATAAAATTCACCTTTATTAGTTTTAATCTTTACCCTCTCTCCTACAAGTACTGCTGACCACCATCCACCAACTGGAGAAAATTTAACATATCCTTTTGTAAAACCTCTAACCATAAGTCCTATTTCATCCATATGAGCAAAAAAACCGATCCTTGGTCTTTCTTTTTCTCCTTTTTTAACTCCAATTATTGAGCCAAGTTTATCATATAAAATTTCATCTGCGCTTTTTTTAAACTCATTCTTTATAATCTCTCTTACCTCTTCTTCAAAACCGGAAACACCCGATGCTTCTGTTAGATTCTTTAAGAGTTTTTCAGTCCTGTCCATAAATTCCTCCTTTAAAATTTTTTTCTTAAAAAAAGTTTAAAACTTTCTTCTTCTATTAAAAAAGACAAATTTAAAGTTGTATCTTTCGGGAAATTGTAAAAATGGGCTGAAATATAGGCGTCAGCAATTGAATATATATGAACCATAAGATAAATTATTCCATTGTATAAAATTTTTCTCTCATAGACAGTATCAGAAATTCTGTTTTCTTTTTTTAAATCATAAATCCTTTTGAATTCATGAATAAGATAAGTTTCAGTAGATGCGATTACAGCACCTTTTAAATAACACTTTGTATAAAACTGGCCTCCGCCCGGAAGTAAAAAAGAAAGCCATGCTGAAAGGACTGGAGATTTATATGAGAGAAAAATAAAAATTAATTTTACCATTAGAATATTAAATTCTAAAATTCTATTAAAAATGGCATCATATAAAAATAATTTTCATCTAAAATAAAAGGTGATTTCAAATTTATGCTTTCAAAAGTTTTTAAAGGGCTCCACCATTTTATTTCAGGGTATTGAACTATCCTTACATCACCTTTAATCTTTGCAAGTTTTTTTGCCTCTTCAATTGCATCAAGAATACCGCCTGTTTCATCAATTAATTTTACATTCTTTGCATCTTCACCAGAGTAAATTCTTCCTTCTCCAAGAGAATCAACTTTCTCAAAGGGAAGGTTTCTTGAAATGCTTACCCTTTTAACAAATTTTTTATATCCCCATTCAATTTCCTTTTTAAGAATTTCCCTTTCTTTCTCATCAAATTTTCTTGTAAAAGTAAAGGCATCAGCATGTTCTCTTGTTTTTACTCTATCAAATTTTATTCCAAATTTTTCAAAAAACTCTTTAAAAACTAATTTTCCACCAAGAACACCTATTGAACCTGTCAATGTTGTTTTATCTGCATAGATTTTATTTGCAATGCATGAGATATAGTATCCACCTGAAGCTGCAACCTGTCCCATTGAAACAACAACAGTTTTTTTCTCCTTTAACCTTCTTATTGCATCCCATATAATCTCAGAGGCAAGAGCAGAACCACCAGGGGAATTAACCCTGCATACAACTACCTTTATTTTCTTATCCTTTTCAATTTTTTCTATTAATTTGCTTACTGTCTCAGAGCCAAGATTTTTCCCACCTATTATAGGAATTGGATTTTTTGAACTCTTACCAGGCGCTACTATACCTTCCAGTGTTAAAATTGCAATTTCTGGTCTTTCATCTTTAAATTCTCTCATTACATATTTTTTGCTTAAAATTCTTTCAGAATCAAAAACGAGCGGCTTTTTACCAAACCATTTCTTTATCAATTCTTCAATATCCCTTTCAAAACCTTCTGCATCACAGAGCCCCTCTTTTACTGCATTCTCTGAATTGAAATATCCTTTTTCCATCAGTTCATTTATCCTTTCCAAGGGTAAATTTCTTCCTTCTTTAATATTTGTTATTATTAAATTCTCAACATCTTTCAAAAATTCCATCCTTTGTTCTTTATCTTCGGGTGACATATCTTCCCTTAAAAGTGGTTCAACAGCAGATTTATACTTACCAACCCTTTCAAACTCCGGTTCAATTCCTGCTTTTTCAAACATCTTTTTAAAATATATGTTTTCCATATAAAGACCAGGAATTAGAACATAACCAGTTGGAACTATTACTATCTTATCCGATATTGAAGCAATCATATAATTTATTATTCCAAAATCTTCTCCAATTGATAAAATCTTTTTACCTTTTGATTTTATTCTCTTTAACAAATTGTAAATTTCTTCTGCTTGAGAAGGAGTGAAACTTGGATTTTTGAAAACAATTATTATTCCTTCAACATATTTTTCTTCTTCTATTTTCTTAAGTTCGCTAATTAAATCATAAAAAGATTTTTTCAATTTAAACTTTAAAAATCCTTCTGGTTCCCTTTCTTCAGGATAATCTCCCTTAAACTCTATCTTTACCCATTTTTTTCTTTCAGGAAAAACTGTTCTATATATTTCCCTTGATAAAATAAAACCACCTGAATATTTTATTTTTTCCTTTTCTTTTCCTCTCGTTGTAAAAAATGTTTTTATATTTCCAAAGGAAATTTCTATTCCAGCAAAATATCTTCTATCAAAACTATTTTCAAACTTTGTTCCCCCATAAATGTATACTCCATCAAATATTTCAGAAACAACTTGATAAAGACTATAATTTGTTTTTCTCCAGAAATTAAAATCTGCTGAAAAGGTTATTCTATCTCCAAGCGGTCTAAATGAAGTACTTAAAGTTAAGGATGTGTCATAATCATTTATCAAACTTAGAACTCCTCCAAATCTTAAAATTTTAAACGGGGAAAAAATAAAACCGAATTTGTTTTCTCTAAGATCTCCAAAGGAATAGGAATATCCCACTGAAAAAGTTTCAAAAAGAGGAACTCCTATGGAAAAAGAATATATCTCTGTGTTTAGATAATCTATAAAAGAAAAGCCTAAATTATAAAAAGAAGAAGAAAAATAATATATGGATTTATTATCACTTCCTCTTAAATTGAAATAAATTTCATATCCGGGCTCAATACCAAGTCCTGCAGGATTTAAAATTGCTCCCGAGCTTCTTATAGATGTTGATACAGAATTAGAAAAGGGCGAAAATAAAATATTAAAGTATAAAATTAAGAAATACATAAAAACCTCCTTTTTATCCTTTTACAACCCCAAGAGGAACTAATCTTGCAACCTTCTTTGAAATCCCTGCTCCATGAACAACCTCAACAACCATATCTAAATTCTTATATGCTTCTGGGATTTCCTCCCATACTGTTTCTTTTGATGCAGCTTTTAGTTTTACCCCTATTTTTCTAAGTTCAGCCTCAATATCTTTACCCTTTGCCCTTTTTATTGCTGCACTCCTTGATAAAACTCTTCCTGCACCATGACATGTTGAACCAAAAGTCTCTTCCATTGCCTTTTCTGTTCCCACCAATATATATGAGCCAGTTCCCATACTCCCTGGAATTAAAACAGGTTGCCCTATTTCTTTATAGCAATCTGGCACATCTTTATGATTTTTAGGAAAAGCCCTTGTTGCACCCTTTCTATGAACAACAACACTTTTTTCTTTATTGTTTATTATATGTATTTCCCTTTTTGCAATGTTATGAGCAACATCGTATATCATCTTCATTCCAAGTTCCTCAGAGGATTTACCAAAAACTTTTTCAAAACTTTCTCTTACCCAGTGTGCTATCATTTGTCTGTTGCACCATGCATAATTTGCTGCACATATCATTGCAGAAAAATAGTCCTGTCCTTCGCGTGAGGTAAATGGTGCACAAGCAAGTTGCTTATCCGGTAAGGAAATTCTATATTTCTCCATTGCTCTCATCATCACTTTAATGTAGTCATCTGCTACCTGGTGCCCGAGTCCTCTTGAACCACAATGAATCATAATACACACATTTCCTTCAAAAAGCCCCATCTTTTCAGCAATTTCTTTATCAAATATTTTTTCAACTTTTTGAATTTCAAGAAAGTGGTTCCCTGAACCAAGACTACCAAGTTGAGGCAATCCCCTTTCAATTGCTCTTCTTGAAACCTTTTCAGGATTCGCGCCTTTCATTTCCCCCTTTTCTTCGGTTCTTTCAAGGTCCTCTTTCCATCCAAACCCTTTCTCAACAGCCCATCTTGCTCCTTTTACCATTACTTCTTTTAGTTCCCTCTCATTTACTTTAATCTTTCCTTCTGAACCAACACCTGATGGAACATTATGAAATAAGGAATCAAGGAGTTTGTCAAGATATTTTAAAACCTCTTCATATTTTAAATCTGTTCTTAAAATCCTTACCCCACAATTTATATCATAGCCCACACCACCAGGTGATATAACTCCTTCCTCTTCATCCATTGCAGCAACCCCACCTATTGCAAAACCATAACCCCAGTGGATATCCGGCATCGCAAGGGAATATTTTTGAATTCCTGGTAAGGTTGCAACATTTGCAACCTGTTCAGGAGCCATATCCTGCAATATTGAATCTATCATCTTTGAAGAAGCATATATTATTCCATCAACTTTCATCCCGCTTTTATAACTTTTTGGTATTCTCCACCTGTATTCATCAATTTTCTCTAAAGGACCTTTCCAAACTTTCTCCATTTTATACCTCTCTTTTTCTATTTTCCATAAGTTTTTTATAAATTTTAAAGTAAAACTTACCTGGTTTTCCATTACCTATTTTGTAATTATCAACTTCAACAACAGGCAAAATATCTATTGAAGTTCCTGAAATAAAAAATTCATCACATAAAAAAATATCCTGAAAATAAATCCTTCTTTCATAAAATCTAATTTTTAAATCATTAATTGCCTCTATAACTTCTTTCCTTGTTATTCCTTCTAAAATACCATCAAGAGGCGGAGTATAAATAATTTCATCTTTAACAATAAAAATATTGGCAGAAGAAGCCTCTTTAATCTCAAGATCCTTTTTAAAAAGTATTGCATCCCTTTTCCCTTTTCTTTTTGCCATTTCTCTTGCAAGAGCGTTAGGAAGCAAATTTGTTGTCTTAATATCAACCCTTTTCCATCTTTCATCAAAATGAGTGATACATTTAATTCCTTTATTCCTAACTTCTTCAGGGAGAGGTAAAAATTCCCTTGCGGTTATAACAATTTGAGGATAAATTTTTTCGGGAAATGTATGCTCTCTTTTTGAAATTCCTCTTGAAATTTGAAGATAAAGCAAAACTTTTTCATATCCCGTTTTTTTTGCAATATGTAAAAGAGTTTTTTTCATTTTTTCAAAATCAAACTCAAATGGTATCTCAAGAAGTTCCAAATTCCTTTTGAGTCTTTCAAGATGGTCATAAAGCCTTATTATTCTTCCATCTTCATATCTCATTGCTTCATAAACAGCATCTGCATATTGATAACCTCTATCCTCAACATGGATTTTATATGCTTTTTCAAGGGGATAAATTTTCCTATTGATATAGGCAAAATCAGGCATTTATTTTTTATAAGTACTTATCTTAAAAATTGCATAAACAGGGCAATAATTAAATAGCGATGTTAAAACAAGTATTCCTCCTATAATTATTAAAATCCATTTAAAAGCACCTCTCATTGAAAAGGCACCAAGCCCGAAAAGAATTGCGCCTATCAAAAGCCTTATCCAACTATCAATATTCCCAACATTTCTTTTCATTTTTCCTCCTTATTTTACTCTTTTGCAGCTTTTTCAATATGTTCAATAAAATATCCCTCTGGAACCATTCCTTCAAATTCTATACTTTCATTTATAACCGTCTTTGGAACACCAAAAACATTATATTTTTCCCCAAGTTCCGGGAATTCAATCACTTCTATAATATTCGTTTTTATATTTTTATTTTCAAGAGCGACCTTACCTGCCAGTATAACCATTTTTGGGCAATAGGGGCATGAAGGGGTAACAAACACTTTTATATTTATTTCTTTATCAATAATTCTTATCTTTTCTTTAATTTTTTCGTTTAACCCTGAATCATTTTTTGAAACCATTATAATCATTTCTATTAATGAGGTAAATTCATAACCCGAAGGAATTCCATAAAACCTTATTCCAGTATCTTGATTATCCCCTCTTAAAAAAACTATCGCGGGCACCCTTTCAATTCCATACTCTTTTACATCTTTTTCATCAGATAAAAAATTTTTTATCTCAAGACTTATCTTATCAGAAAGTTGTGAGACTTCATTAAGTATCCTTTCTGTATCAGGACAATATTCACAGTTGACCATCTGGGTAAAAAGAATTATCTTTATATTATCTCTCATCTCTTTATCAAAATAACTTCTCACTATCCCTCTCTGTTCCTCATTTAAAAGTGTCATATTTCACCTCCTATTTAAAAACTTAATAATAATGTAATCTATTAAAAATTTCAAGTTATTTCTCTTACCTTTATAAACTTTATTCTCTGCGGTGTGCCTTCAATAATTTCAAATTCAAGATTTTTATATAAAAATTTTTCACCTTTCTGGGGGACTCTTTTTAAAAAAGAAACGATAAAACCACCAAGAGAAAAAACATCCTTTTCTTCTAAAGAAACATTTATCAATTTCTCAACCTCTTTTATACTAATTTTTGAATGAAATATATAACTTCCATCAGAGAGTATTTTATAAAGGGTCTCCGGCCTATCAAATTCATCATGTATCTCACCCACTATTTCTTCAAGAAGGTCTTCCATGGTAACAAGTCCTGTTATATTTCCAAACTCATCAACAACTATTGCTATTGAGATTCTATTTTTCTGCATATACGAAAAAGCATCAAAAAGTTTTTTATATTCAGGAATGAAATGAGCTTCCTGAACTATCTCTTTTACTTTTAAATTTAAATTATCCACATTCTTTAAAATATCCTTTATGTATAAAATACCAATTATCTCATCCTCTCTTTCTCCCAACACTGGCATCTTTGAGAAGCCTTCTCTTTTAAAAATTTCAATTGCTTCTCTTAAAGTCATATTTTCTCTTAAGTAAACCATATCTACTCTTGGAATAAGTATTTCTCCAGCGCTCTTTTCTTTTGCCTTTAAAATTTTTAAAATGAATTCACTTTCTAATTCACTTATTTTTTTCCTTTTATAAAGTTTAAAAAGAAAACCCTCTATTGCTTTTATCTCATCCTCTTTTTTAAAAATTTTATTAAAAAATTTGATCAATCAGTTAAACTGACCCTTACAAGTTTTTGATCAGAAGAAAAAACTATTTTTAAATTTCCACCAAATGCCTTTTTTATTTTCATACCAAGTTTTTTTGAGAGATGCCCTGTCGTTGTTTCAATATATATTTTGTTCTCGTCAAAGTTGAGCTTCATTATTTTCTCAAGAGGATTCCTTTTTTCTTCTGCTTCAACAACATTTCTTATCAAGTTATTTACCTCTTCCTTCTTTGTTTTTACATATTTAGTATTTACTTCAAGAATTCCAAAGGGATAATTATCCTTTATTTTCCTGCAGGCAGGACAATCTTTTATATCAAATTTTATTCCCTTTTCACTTAATTCCTGAGCCAGTTTTTCATCCTTAACCCATCTTTTTTGATGAAAAACAAGTCCACAAGTAGGACAAACTGTAGGATCTTTATAGACCCCTTTATCCATATAAGGGTCTTTTAGTTTTTCCTCATATTTTCTTGTATCTTTTCCTCTTCCCATAATTTTTTAACCCCCTTTCCCATGACAATGTTTATATTTTTTCCCACTTCCACAAGGGCACGGGTCATTCCTTCCAACTTTCGGTATCTCTCTTACAAATGGTCTTTTAACCAAACTTTCTTCACCCTCCTCTTTTCTTATTCTTGCAGGCTCTGCTTTCTTTTCAGAGAAACTACTTGAAAACTCAGGATGTTCTGCCCTTATTCTTTCTAATGTTTTTCTTGGAACCTGAGCAACCTGAACTCTCAAAACTCTATTAACTGTTTCATTTCTTATCCTTCTCATAAGTTCTTCAAACATCTTATAACTTTCTTGTTTATATTCAACAAGAGGGTCTCTCTGACCATATGCTCTTAAATATATACCTTCTCTTAAATGATCCAATGAATAAAGATGATCTCTCCATGCTTCATCAAGAGTATAGAGTAAAGCCATCCTTTCAAGTTCCCTCATTTTCTCCTCACCAATCAATTCTTCCCTTTCTTTATAAATTACTTCTATTTCTTTCATTATAAGTTCCTTTAATTCTTCCCTATTTTTAGATTCCTCAATCCCTTTAAAATCGGATAAAAAATAAAAACCAAGCTCACCTTTTAAATTAACAACATCCCAATCCTCTTTGTAATCGGTTGGAGAATATTTCTCTATTATCTCGCTAACTATCTCATCTATGTATTCCATTATGTAATCTTTAACATCAGAACCATCAAGTATTTCATTCCTTAAACCATAAATAACTTCCCTCTGTTTATTCATAACATCATCAAACTCTAAGAGTCTTTTTCTTATTTCAAAATTCTGCATTTCAACCCTTTTCTGTGCAGTTTCAAGTGCCCTTGTAACCATCTTACTTTCAATAGGACCTTCATCCTTTGAACCGAACCTTTCCATTAAAGCCATTACTTTATCAGAACCGAAAAGTCTTAAAAGGTCATCCTCCAAGGAAAGAAAAAATTTAGTAGTTCCTGGGTCACCCTGTCTCCCTGCTCTTCCCCTTAATTGTCTATCTATTCTTCTTGCCTCATGCTTTTCTGTCCCTATTATCATAAGTCCTCCAAGTTCTTTAACACCTTCACCAAGTTTTATATCAGTTCCTCTTCCTGCCATATTTGTTGCTATTGTCACCGCATATTTTTGACCTGCCCTTGCAACTATCTCTGCTTCTTTTTGATGATGTTTTGCATTTAAAACATGATGGGGAATATTTTCCTTTTTAAGGAGCCTTGACAAAAATTCCGAGGTGTCAACAGATGTTGTTCCCACAAGAACAGGTCTTCCAATTGAATACCATTTTTTAACTTCATCAACAACTGATTTAAATTTCTGTTTTTTAGTTTTGAAGATTATATCAGGTAAATCCTGTCTTATACATGGTTTATTTGTTGGGATAACAACAACATCAAGTTTATATATCTCCCAGAATTCAGCAGCCTCTGTAATCGCTGTTCCTGTCATTCCTGCAAGTTTTTCATACATTCTGAAATAATTCTGAATTGTAATAGTTGCAAGTGTCTGTGTCTCTTTTTGGATAGTCACTCCTTCCTTTGCCTCAACTGCCTCATGTAATCCATCTGACCATCTTCTTCCATACATAAGTCTACCTGTAAACTCATCAACTATTATAACTTTACCATCCATCACAACATAGTCTACATCTTTTTCAAAGAGAGAATATGCTTTAAAGAGCTGCTTAATTGCATGGATCTTTTCTGATTTCTCAGAATACTCCCTTAAAATCCTTTCCTTCTCAAAAAACCTTTCTCTTGGTGTTAAATCCTGCCTCTCCTCTATTTGATGAAGTTCAATACTTAAATCAGGAAGTAAAAATAAATCCTTTTCCTTTTTATGTATCTCCTCTCTTCCTTTTTCTGTAATATCAACTGAGTGAGCCTTTTCATCAATAACATAATAGAGTGCCTGGTCAAATTCATGGAGTTTCTTCTCCTTCATTAAAGAAAGTTCAACATTCTCAACAAGCCTCATCATATCAGGCTCCTGTAAAAGTTTAAAGAGCCTTTTTGATTTTGGAGCACCTCTTTTTGCAAGTAAAAGTTTTTTTGCAGCCCCTTCTTTATCACCTTCTTTTAAAAGTTTCTCAGCATCCTGTAATATGTTATTTATAAGCAAATTTTGCTTTTTCACAATTTCTTCAACAACAGGTTTTGCTTTTACATAGATATAGTTTGTTGATCTTTCAACAGGTCCTGAAATTATAAGTGGTGTTCTTGCCTCATCTATTAGTATTGAGTCAACCTCATCAACTATTGCATAATAATGACCTCTCTGAACCCTCTCTTCTTTTACAAATACCATATTATCCCTCAGATAATCAAATCCGAATTCATTATTGGTTCCATAAGTTATATCCTTTTGATACTCTGGTCTTCTCTCAGAAGGCTCCATTCCTGCCTGTATTACTCCAACACTTACTCCAAGGGACTCATAAACAGGCCCCATCCATTCTCTATCCCTTCTTGCAAGATAATCGTTAACAGTAACAAGATGGCAGTTCCTTCCTGTTAACGCATTTAGATAAAGAGGCATTGTTGCAACAAGGGTTTTACCTTCTCCTGTTGCCATCTCAGCTATTTTGCCCT
This sequence comes from Caldifarciminota bacterium, assembly GCA_965649125.1. Lineage (GTDB taxonomy): Bacteria > Hydrothermota > Hydrothermia > Hydrothermales > Hydrothermaceae > JBDRZD01. The sequence goes on from CBFGJO010000013.1 coordinate 14,268, forward strand.
GATGAAGAACAATCGCACCAAGAAGTTGAACATCAAAAGGTATCATATCCCATTCAGTTTTTATTCCAACAACTTCCCAGGATTTCCCAACAAGCCTTCTGCATGCCTCTTTTACATAAGCATAAGCCTCAATCATTATATCATCAAGAGAAATTTCACCTTTCTCTACTCCTTTTTTCCATTCTTCAGTCTTTTTTATCAAATCTTCATCTTTTATATTATGTATTTTCTCGTATATTTCATTTATCTTATGAACATAAGGCCACAATTTTCTTAAAACCCTTTCATTTCTTGAAACAAATATTTTTTTCAAAATATTTTTAAAAATCATTCCTCTTCACCTCCTAAGAAAACATATCTCTGTAAATCTTTTTGATATTCTGACCATCTTGCTCCTTCTTTACTTTCCTCTCTTGCCTTTTTAAATTTAAACATCTGTGTATCTATATAATCAGCAAAATGTAAAAGAAGTGCCTCCTCTGTCATCGGCTCCCTTGGTGCACCCATATTTTTCTCTCCGTGATGTGATACAATCATATGTAATATTCTCAATTTTAAATCTTCTGGAAAACTATTTATCTTATTTATTTTCTCATCCACTATTTTAATTCCAAGGTAAATATGATCTAAAAGTCTTCCTTCATCAGAAAGATCAAATCCCCTTTTATATTCATAAGTTTTTATCTTTCCAATATCATGTAAAAGTGCACCTGTTATTAAAACATCCCTTGATATTTTTGGATAAACCTCTATAAGATTTTCAAGTATATTCACAACATTTAATGTATGTTCAATTAAACCACCAATATAGGCGTGATGTATTTTCTTTGCAGCAGGTGCTCTTAAAAATTCTTTTCTTATAAAAGGATCATTAAAAACACTTTCAAGCAATTTTTTCAAATATTCATTTTCAATCGTGATAATAATTGTTTCAAGCATATTCTCCATCTCATTTATATTGAGTGGAGATGACGGCAAAATATCTTTTAAATCAACTTCAGAAACCTCGCTCATCTCATACAATTTACAGACAAGCTCTCCATCTCTTTCATACACTTCACCCTTAATTTTAAAAATGCCTTCTTTTAAAATTTTTTCAAAATTATCTATATTTTCAAAAATATAAGCCCTCATTTCACCTGTTTTATCTGAAATATAGAATTCATAAAAATATCCACCTTCTTTTTTTTCTCTCTTTTTTATTTTTCTTATAATGAAAATATCCTCAACGTTTCCTTTTTCCAGTTCTTTAACAAAAATCTTTTTCATTAAGATTATAAATGATAAAGTATAAAATCAAAATTGTCAATAAATTATTTTAAAAATATCTAATTTCAAACCTCTTAAATTCTCCTTTTGCTTCTCCCCATATTTCTTCAATATTTTCTACTCTTGCACCAGGTGGGCCTTTCCATAAATCTTTTATCCATTCTTTTAAAAGTTCTTCATCACCTTCTCCAACTGCCTCAACCCTTCCATCAGAAAGATTTCTAACCCATCCCTTTATTCCATAAATTTCAGCCCTTTCCTTTGTAAAAGCCCTGAAAAATACTCCCTGAACTTTTCCTGAAATATAAAGATGAACTCTTTTCATTTTAATATATTTTAATGCAATAAATCTTTGAAATTCAATTATAATTTCCTTTATAATAAAATTTTAATCAAGGAGGGTTAATGGAAGTAATTCAAGAAGGGAAAGGTGAACTCTTTCAAAAACCAGATGTAGAGGAATTCAGGAAGTTTATAAAGGAAAAGAAAAATAGAGGTATTTTTCCGAAACTTATGAGTGAAAAAGAGGCAGTTGAGAAATTCATAAAAGATGGGGATTATATAGGATTTGAACTTTATGGAACTGTAAGAGCGCCTATGAGTATTGTAAGGGAAATAGTAAGACAGGGTAAAAAAAATTTAAGGCTTGCAGGACAGGGTCTTATGGAAATAGATTTTCTCCTTGCAGCAGATCTTGTTGATGCCCTTGATATAACCTATGTTGGTTATGAAGTTCTTGGACTTTCACCTGTATTAAGAAGAGCATGTGAAAATGGAAGAGTAAAAGTAAGTGAATGGTCAAATGCTGCTCTTTCATGGAGATTTAAGGCAGCAGGAATGGGCATACCTTTTATTCCAACAAGAAGCATGCTTGGAAGTGATACATTCAATTATTCTGCTGCCAAGGTTGTTAAATGTCCATTTACAGGAATGAAAGTATGTCTTTTACCAGCATTAATTCTTGATGTTGGTATAATACATGTTCATAAAGCAGATATTTATGGAAATTGTATAATTGAAGGAATTTCAGGATTTGCCTATGAAATGGCAAGGGCTTCAAAAAGGCTTATAATATCAGCAGAAGAAATTGTTGATACAGAAGAAATTAGAAAATATCCTGAAAGGGTAGGCATTCCATATTTTTTAGTTGATGCACTCGTCTATGCTCCTTTTGGTTCACACCCTGGTGAAATGGTTTATCTTTATGAAAGGGATGAAGAACACCTCAAATATATGTTAAAAAAATTTGAAACACCTGAAGGAACAAAAGAATATCTTGAAGAATGGATATATTCCTGTAAAAATCATGAGGAATACCTTGAGAAGGTTGGAACAAAAAAACTCTTTAAATTGATGGAGGAAAGAACAAGGAGGTAAAAATGGAATATACAAGAACAGAACTTATGATATGTGTCGCTTCAAGGGCTATGGAAGATTATTCAACATGTTTTATAGGTACAGGAATACCAATGCTTGCTGCCTCTTTAGCCCAAAAAACTCATGCACCCCATTTAATACCTATTTTTGAATTTGGTGGAATAGGAGCAATTCTGAAAAAACTCCCAAGAGCAGTTGGTGAAGGTAGAACATTTTACAAAGCTTTATGTGCAACAGGAATATGTGATATAATGGAGACAGCACAAAGAGGATTTATAGATTATGGTTTTTTGGGAGGGGCACAGATTGATCCATATGGTAATTTAAATACAACAGTAATTGGAGAACATAAAAAACCAAAGGTAAGGCTCCCTGGAAGTGGTGGAGGAAACGATGTTGGTTCTTTATGCTGGAGAACAATAATAATAATGAAACACGAGAAAAAGAGATTTTTAGAAAAAGTTGATTTTATTACAACACCTGGATATTTAACAGGACCTGGCGCAAGAGAAGAGGCAGGGCTTCCAGAAGGAACAGGTCCATATAGAGTTATTACTGATCTTGCAGTGCTTGATTTTGATGAAAAAAGTAAAAGAATGAGACTTATAAGTGTACATCCAGGAGTGAAAATTGAAGAAGTTGTTGAAAATACAGGGTTTGAACTTATTTTCGCAGAAAAGATAAAAGAGACAGAGCCTCCAAGAGAAGAGGAACTAAAGATTTTGAGGGAGGAGGTTGATAAAGAAGGATATTATATAAAATGAAAATAATAACAGATGAAAGCACAATAATTCCTGAAGAATTTTTAAATTATGTTGATATAATTCCTTTAAAATTAACATATGGGAAAAGAGATTATACAGGTTCAACTCATGATGAAATTTTAAAAGGAATTGAGGAAGGAAAATATTTTAAAACTGGTCTTCCTTCACCAGGAGAAATTCTTAAAGTTTATAAAAAATATAAAGGGGAAAAAATAATTTCCGTTCATGTTTCATCAAAAATATCAGGTGTTATAAATTCTGCTTTGATTGCTTCAAAAGAAGCAAAAAAAGAAGGAATTGATGTTTATGTGGTTGATTCAAAAAGTGCAGGACCTGGATGCGGAATTGGAATAATAAAAGGAATAAAACATTATGAAGAAAAAAAGAAAGAAGACTTAAAAGAGATTGTTAAAATAATTGAAGAAACAGCAAAAAAAAGTTATGCCCTTATGGCAGTTCCTGAAAGTCATAGACTCATAAAAGTAAGACCAATAGAAGGTATAAAAAGATTTTTCAAAAATCCTGATTATTTTATAAAATTTTTAAGGTCAAAAGGAGGATTCCCTATAATTTCTTTTTCAGAGGAAAAACTAAAAATTGTTGAATTTGCAACTGAAAAAGGGAAAGCAATAGAATATATGATCAATTTTTTAAAAGAAAGAGTGAAAAAAGAGAGTATAAGTGTTCTGTATTTTTATTCAACTGAAAAAATGTTTATTTATGACCTTGAAGAAAGAATAGATAAAGAATTTGATGTAAAAAATAAATGGATTGCAAGAGTAAATCCTGTTATACTTTCAGCAATAGGAAGATACGCTTTTGGTTTTTGCTTTTTCATTGATGAGTGAGGTAATTATAGAAGGGGTAAAAAGTTCATTTTTTCAATATTTTCAAATAGGGATGCTTGCTGCTTTTATAAATGAAGCAATTTTGATTAAAGGAATAAAAAAAGCGGTAGATTATTTAAAGAAAAATAGAAAATTTTTAGATAATATAAATGTATTTCCTGTTGAAGATAAGGATACAGGTGATAATCTATTTGAAACATTTAACCAAGCTTTGAAAAAGTGTGAAAAAATAAAGAAAGACGAATTTTTAATAAAGTTGACTGAAGAAATGTTCTTTAGTGCAAGGGGAAATTCTGGAATTATAATTTCTCAATTCTTTAAAGGTTTTGCAGATGTGATAAATGGTAAAAATGAGATTGATTTTGAAACATTTGTAAGAGCATTTGAAAAAGGGAGAGAAAGGGCTTATGAGGCAGTGAGCGAGCCAAAAGAAGGAACAATTTTAACAGCAATAAGAGAAACAGAATTTTCTTTAAAAAAATATTTATCTCAAAATAGAAGTTTTTATGAATCTTTAAAATTATCTTTAAAAGAATGTGAAAAGACAGTCTTAAAAACTAAGGAGATGCTTGAAGAACTTAAAAATAAAAATGTTCCTGATGCAGGAGCCTACGGTTTTTATTTTATTTATAAAGGAATTGTAGATTCTTATGAATCTTATAGAAATAGAAGCGATAATTGAAAAGAAAAATATTCCAAAAGAAGAAATAAAAGAGAGATTAAAAAATCTTGGCTCTTCTCTCACTATAGGAGAGATTAAAAATTTTTATAAAATTCACATCCATACAGACTGTGAGGAAAAATTGATAAAAGAAATAGAAAAAATATCAAAAATTGTTCAAATAAGAAAAACTCATTTACCTTAAGAATTAAAAATGATTTTCTCAATTTGAACATTACTTGGACATACATTAAAGCACTTTTTACATTTTGAACAAAATTTGAAATATTTTTTATTGTCTATCTTATATCCTTTATTTTTCATCATATAAAAATAAACAAATCCCCTTGGTGAGATATCCTCTCTTTTATATTTCTTAAATAAAGGACAGATTTTATTACACATACCACAAAGATTACAGAGTCTTGCAAATTCTCCTTTTTCTTCAAAATAAATATTCTTTAAATTTTCAAAATTTTTACCCCTATCAAAAATTTTCCCTCTATTCAAAATATCTTTAGGGTCAAAAATTCTTTTAATATTAAATTGAATCTTATACATTTTTTTTTCAATTTCTTTTTCCAAATACTTTGAATAAAGAATGCCTGTTCCGTGTTCTCCTGAACATGTTCCTCTATTTTTAAGAACAAAATCAATTATTTTTTCCCTTATAATCCATACATCTTCTCTTTCTTTCAATACAAGTGGATTATATAAAATATTTGTGTGAAGATTTCCGCTTCCAAGGTGTCCATATATATATATCCTATCTCCAAAACTTTTTGAAAAATCAATAAATTCATTTATTTTTGTAATCGGAATACAAATATCAATACTTATTTTACCACCTTTTTCTTTCCATATTGAAACAGATTTCTCCTTTCTTATTTTTTCAAAATCTTCTTTTTCCCTTTCATTCAATTTTTTTATATTTTTAAAAATAGATTTTAAAATTTTTTCGCTTTCTTCAAAATTTTCATCCACCCCGATTAACATTTTATCATCTAATAGTTCAACTTTTGAAGGGTTTAAATTGCTTTCAAAAATTTTTTCTATCAAAGAAGGGCTTCCCTTTGCAATGTAAAAAACTTCCTTTTCCTTCATCGGTAAAAATTTTAAATCAATTTCTGTTATTACGCCAAGTGTTCCCTCTGATGAATTTAACAAATCTTTTAAGTTATAACCCATTACAAACTTATAAGTTTCTTTTCCTGCCACAATTATCTCTCCTTCCTGTGTAACAAATTCAATTGAAAGAACATAATCCTTTGTTGTTCCATATTTTAAAGAATTTGGACCACCAGCATTCGTTGCTACATTTCCACCAATTGATGATATTTCATAACTCTGTGGATCAGGTGGATAGAAAAATTTATTTTTTTTAAGAAAATCCTTGATCTTTTTTGTTATTACTCCTGCCTCTACCTTTATCCTTCTTTCCTTAAAATTAACCTCTTTTATTTTATTCATTAAAAGGGTGCATAAAACAATACCACCAAGAGGAATTGAAGAACCCGACTTTCCTGTACCCGCCCCCCTTATGTATAAAGGAATTTCATATTTGTTTAAATACTTTAAAATTTTTGAAACTTCTTTTTTATTTATGGGAAATAAAACCAAAAAATTTTCTCCATATAAAGAACTTGCATCATAGTTGTAAGCAATTCTTCTTTCATCATAAATTATCCTTTTTAAAGGTAAAATTTTTTTTAAATCCTTTAAGATGTTTTTCATTCTTTAAATTCATTAAAGGAAAGAATTTCATCAATTTTCTTTCTATTTTTTGGAAGTTTTAATTTTTTTTCTTCCTCTTTTTCATCTGGATATCCCACCGCAATTAACAAAACTATCTTGTATCTCTTTGGTATATTCAAAATCTTTCTTATCTCTTTTTCATTAAAATAACCTATATAACAGGTTCCAAGCCCAAGTTCTGTTGCTTGTAAAACAAAATGTTCACAAGCAATACCAATATCAATTAAATAATAATCAGTATTCATTATATAGGCACCAACTTGAGCAATAAATTTTTCCTTATCCGCAAGAACAATTATTATACAGGGAGAATCTCTTAAAAACTTATTTATCACTCCATAAATACCAGATGTTGCTATTTCAGCAATTTTATTTTTAAGCTGGGGCTCGTCAATTACAATAAATCTCCAGGGTTGAGAATTACATGCAGAAGGCGCTATTCTTGCTGCTTCAATACATTTTATTATTTTTTCTTTCTCGGGAATTTTTTTAGAAAATCTCCTGCAGCTGTATCTTTTTAAAAGAAGAGAATAAAGATTCATTTTTAAAAATGGAGGTGGGGGGATTTGAACCCCCGTCCAGAGGAATTCGGTTTTAGGCTCTACATGCTTAGCCTGTCATTTAAACTGGTAAAAAGAAGGACAGGCACTTACTTTTTACCGTTGCCCCTTTAAAAATTTAAAGAAAGGGAAGAAAAGGGGAACTTCCCTCTCTTTACCCTTTATATAAAGCCCTTTTGAGGAGATAAAGGGTGAAACTCCTCAAGGACCTGCTACCTTTTAGGCAGCATATGCATAATTTGCGGCAGTTATTTTTCTGAGGATTTTTACGGGACTCCCCAACCCGGCATGCTCCTAAAACCATCATCTCCCCTGTCGAACCCAGAGCCACCCCCGTTTTCAAAGAATTTATATAATAATGGATTTTTTAAATAAAGTCAAGATTAAGGAGGAGTTAAACCATATCGTTCATAATTTTTCTTTATGAACTCTTTCCACTCATCAGGAACTGCATCTTCTGCATATATTGCTTGAACAGGACAAACTGATTCACAGGCACCACAGTCAATACAAACAGAGGGATTTATATAAAGTTGGTCTATAGTTTCATATTCCGGTTCATCTTTCCTTGGATGAATTGCATCTACAGGGCAAACCTCAGTACAAGCAGTATCTTTTACACCTATACATGGCTCGCAGATTATATAAGCCATTTTTACCTCCTTATCACAGTTTACACATTTTTAAATTTTTAAAAAGAAAAAAATTATACTCTATAAATTTAAAGAAAGTCAATTGACTTTTATTTATCAATGTTTATATAATTAAAAAAAATGAATGTGATTTTTATAATAAAAGAAACGATAAAGGGGTTAAAAGTTAATTTGAGAATGGGTATTGTAAGTATTTTAATAACTTCTTTTTCATTATTTGTTTTCTTTTTATTTTTTATTCTCACATTAAATGGAATAAGTGTTATTAAAAATGTCTCTTCAAAAATAGAAATGGATGTTTATCTTAAAAAAGATATAAATGAAAATGTTAAAAAAGTTTTTTATGAAATTCTTAAAAATTTTACAGGGATAAGGGAAATAAAAATTATTAAACCAGAAGAGGCAAAGATTGAATTTTCAAAGATGTTTTCAGAATATTCTTCCCTTTTAAATATATTTGAAGATGAAATTTTTCCTGAGAGAATTGTGTTAATTTTAAGACCAGATCTATTGATTTTTTCCTATAAGAGTTTAAAAAAAAATATAGAAAAGTTTGAAATTGTTGATGAAGTGATTTTTGCTGAAGAATGGCTTTTACCCTTTTCAAAATTTATAATTTTTTTAATATTTATAGACATATTTTTATTAATTCTTTTATTTTTCCTTTTTGGAATTGTTATGATTCAAACATTAAGGTTAACAATTTTAAGAAGAAAAAAGGTAATAAAATTACTTGAAATAATAGGTGCAAGCGAAAGGGTTATAAAGGGTCCATTCATACTTGAAGGAACTTTTTATGGTTTTATAGGAGGTTTTTTATCTGGCTTATTCTTATTTTTATTCTATATATTTATTGAAAAATATTTTAAAATACACCTATTCTTTAAACAGATAAGTTTCCTTCTTCCTTTTACTTCTGGCATTTTTTTAGGCTTTGTTTCTTCATTAGTTGCAATTTCAAGGGACAAAGTATGATAAAAATTTTTTTAATATTTATTATAAATATAAATGGCAATTTAATAACTTATAAGGAAAAACTTGACTCCCTTAAAAAAGAACTTGAAAAAGTAAGGAAAGAAAAAATTAAAACTGAAATAGAAAAAAGGAGCATCATGGGAACAATTGAAAAAATAAATGAAGAAGAAAAACTTTTAAGAGAAATTGTTTCAAAAGTAGAAAAAGAGATAAAATTTATGGAAATAGAAAAGGCAAAGAAAAATGAGGTTATTGATAAAATAAAAAAATATATTGAAGGAGAAAAAACTGAAATAAAAAGAAGCATTATCTTTTTATACAAAAGGAGGAAAATTTCACCTTTAAATTTGATTTTATATGGCTTTTCACCATATACTTTTTATTCATACATAAAAGGAATAGATATAAAATTAAAGGAAGAAAAAATGGTATTAAATAAGGGAATTGAATTTTTAAAAGAACTTGAAGAAAAAGTTGAGAGTTTAAAAATAAGAGAAGGAAATTTAAGAATTTTAAAGAATGATTTAGAAACCAGAGAATTAGAATTATCAAATTTAAAAAGAGAAAAAGAGAAATTTCTTGAAGAGATTAAGAAAGATGAGAAAAAAAGGGAAAGACTTATTTCTGAATTAAAGGAAAGTATAAAAAAATTAAATGAGATAATAACTGAGTTAGAAAAAAAGTTAAAAAGGGAAATTTTTGGAAAAGAAATAGCTGAGATACCAAAAAAAGATTTTATATGGCCAATAAAGGGGAAAGTTCATAATTACTTTGGAACTATATGGCATCCAGTTTATAAAACAAAAATCAAAAACAATGGAATTGATATTCTCTCCAAAATTGGTGAAGAAGTGAAGGCTTCATCAAGTGGTATTGTAGAATATGCAAGTGATTTCCTTGGCTATGGAAAACTTATAATAATTGACCATACCGATGGATTTTTTACAATATATGGAAATTTAGAGGAAATCTATGTTACAGTTGGAAAACCTGTTTCAAAGGGTGAGATAATAGGAAAACTTGGGAAAGATATGCTTGAAGATCTACCACTTCTTCATTTTGAAATAAGATACGGAGGAAAAGCTCTTGACCCTTTATACTTTTTAAAGGAGATATTGTGAAAGATTATTATGAAATTTTAGGAGTGAAAAGAAATGCAACCCAAGAGGAAATTAAAAAAGCGTATTTAAATTTATGTAAACAATTTCATCCTGATAAATTTAAACATCTTGGCAAAGAAGAATATGAAAATGCATTAAAAAAATTCGTTCTAATAAATGAAGCCTTTGATATCCTGTATGACCTTAAAAAGAGGGAAGAATATACAAGAAAACTTGAAGAAGGTAAAACTTATACCCCTCATGGAACAAGTTTTAAAATACATGCTCAATCTGCATTTAAACAGGGAAAAGAGGAGTTTGAAAAGGGAAACTATGTAAGAGCGATACAATACTTTAAAACTGCTATAAAGTTTGATCCTGAAAAGGACATTTACAAGGCATATTTGGGCTATGCTTATTCAAAAGATAAAAGACCCCGTGAAGAGATTCTTTCTATCCTTATGAAAATTTACACAAAAAAGAATGTAATTAAAGATTCTGAAACCCTTTATATTTCTGCAAAAACTTTTTATGAGATAGAAGAGCACAAGAAGGCCCTTGAACTTTTAGAGATTGCAAAGAAATTAAATCCAACAAGTTATAGAATAAAAATGCTTTATGAAGAGATAAATAAAAAAATAAATAAAGGTATTTTCAAATTCTTTAAGTTTTGATCTTCCTCATACTCATATTTACTATTTTACACCCTTATTATAAAGAAAAATTGAGGGAAGTGGATTCTTCTTATTTTTATAAAGAAAAGATAAAATCATTTTTGATTTTAAAAAGCAAAATGTTTAAAGACCTAAAAAGGGAATTAAAAGAAAAAAAATATTATAAATATGTGTATGAGAAAGATGAAGTTATGCTTTTGCTTTATCTTTTTAAAAATGAAGAATTTGAAAAAATATATGAAATTCTCAAAAACAAAAAGGTTAAAAAACCTGAAGAATACATTATTTATTTATTAACCTGTCTTAAACTCAAAAAAAAGCCCGAGATTTTAGAAAATGAAAATTTTATAAATTCCCCGTATTTCCCTTATATTGTTTATTTAAATTCAATTTTTTTATTTAAAGAGAATAAATGGGAAAAGGTTTTAGAAAACCTTGAAAAAATAGAAAAATATGAAGAATTAAAAGAAGATATAGAATTTTTAATGGCAATATCAAGTTTTAATAAGGATAAGGAAATTTTTAAAATAGAAGATTATGTTAAAAAATATAAAAATAATTTTTATACAGATACACTTTATTTTATCCTTGCGAATTATTATTACAACGCGAAGAAATACAAAATTGCAAAGGAATATATAAATTTACTTTCTAAAAATAAAAAAATTTATAAAAGTTGCCTTTATATTTTAATTCAAATTGAATCAATTATTGGAGAAAAAATAGATACTTTAATAAGGAGATATGAAAGAGAGTTCGGGAAAGATGAAGAATTCAAAGAAATTTTGAAAAAAGCAATTTTAAACCTTTATTCAAGAAAAAAATTTAAAGAACTTATAGATATGTATGAAAACTGGGAGGAAAGTGTAAAAGAAGAACTATTTGCTGTGTATATATCTTCTCTTTTAAAAGAAAATAAAATAAAAAAAGCAATTGATAAGGTAAAAAATGAAGAAAATAAATATTTAAAAGGAATTGGATATTTCAAAATCGGTGAAAATTATGAAAATTCCTATAAGTATTATAAAGCAATAAATTTCTATGAAAATTCTTTAAAATACATAGATAAGAAAAGTAAAGTTTATGAAAATATATTTTTAAAGAAAATATTACTTGAGTTAAAAACTGGTAAAATTTCTAATTTAGAAATTGCTTATAAAATTTTTCTTGAAAAATTTCCACAGAGTGTTAAAAAATATGAAATACTCAAGGAAATCGTTAATTATCTTTTAGAAGAAAAAAGATTTAAGGAGGCATTAAATTATCAGAGGGAAATTTTTGAAATCAAAAAAGAAAGAGAGGAATTTGATAAACTTATTAAAATTTCTATAGATGCCAAAAATTATAAACTCCTTGATTCTTTATACCAAAATTTTCCTGAATTTAAAGATATCTCAATTTTTTATAAAGTATTATTTCTTTACAAAATTGAAAAAGATCCCTTTGCTGCTCTTGAAGTTGCAAGTGAAATTGAAGATAAAGAAGAAAACGAATATACAAAGGGAGTTAAGTATTATATTGCAGAGATTTATAAAATTCTTGGTAAACTAAGAGAGTCAGAAAGTATTTTAAATAGTGTAATTCAGGGAGACGACACAATCTCTTTTAAAGGAATTATATTACTTTATGAAATTTATAAAGAAAAGGGGGAAATAAACAAGATGGAGGAATTATGTGCAAGAACCTCTTTTATATGGGAAGATGAAAGGAAAGGGCATATCCTTTTTAGGCTGGCTGAAACAAAGGAAATAAAAGGAGAAAATGAGGAAGCAAAAAAAATTTATCTTTTATCCACAGATTATTTACTTTCTTCCTTGGACTCACTTTCTCTTTCTCTTTATCGTGCTGCTTCTTTAACAGATCTAAAGGAAGAGAAAAGAGCATTCTTAGAAAGAGCAAAAATGATTGCAAAAAATCCATTACTTAAAGAGGAAATAGATAAAAGTTTAATTGACTTGGAAAAAAGGTAAATTTTATAATTAATTTCTTATGGAAGAAAAATATCAATTTGCATCAATTGAGGAAGCATTAGAAGAGATAAAAAAAGGAAAAATAGTGATAGTTGTGGATGATGAAGAAAGAGAAAATGAAGGAGATATGATAGTTGCAGCAGAGAAAGTAACCCCTGAGATAATAAACTTTATGGCTAAGGAGGCAAGAGGTCTTATATGCTTATCTTTAACAAAGAAAAGATGTGAGGAACTGGGAATTCCTGACTTTTCAATGATTTCACTAAATACTTCAAAAATGGGTACACCTTTTTGTGCACCTATTGATGCAAAAAATGGGGTAACAACAGGTTCTTCTGCTTATGATAGGGCTCACACAATTAAAGTTGCAATATCACCTGATACAAAGCCGGAAGACATAGCAATTCCAGGACATGTTTATACACTTAGAGCCCATGAAGCGGGAGTTTTAAGAAGGGCAGGGCATACAGAAGCAGCAGTTGATCTTGCTCGTCTTGCAGGGCTTTATCCTGCAGGAGTTTTATGTGAGATAATGGATGAAGACGGTAAAATGGCAAGACTTCCAAAACTTTTTGAGATTGCTCAGAAATTTTCTCTTAAAGTTATAACTATAAAAGATTTAATAAAGTATAGAGTAAAAAGAGAAAAACTTGTGAAAAGAGTTGTTGAAACGAATTTACCAACACCTTATGGTGAATTTAAACTCATAGTTTATGAAGATATTGTGGATAAAGAAATCCATCTTGCCCTTGTAAAAGGGGAGCCTTTTGGGAAAGAAAATATACTCGTTCGTGTCCATTCTCAATGTCTTACAGGTGATATATTCCGTTCTCTAAGATGTGATTGTGGAGACCAATTAAATCTTGCTTTAAAAAAGATAAATGATGAAGGAGAAGGAGTACTCGTTTATATGAGACAGGAAGGAAGGGGAATAGGACTTTTAAATAAATTAAAAGCTTATGCGCTCCAGGATAAAGGTTATGACACTGTAGAAGCAAATAAAATTTTAGGATTTCCACCTGATTTAAGAGATTATGGAATAGGTGCTCAAATACTTGTTGACCTTGGACTTTCATCCATTAGACTTATGACAAACAACCCTAAAAAAATTATTGGACTTGAAGGTTATGGGATTGTAATTGTAGAAAGGATTCCTTTAAACACTCGGCCAAGAAAGGAAAATTTACACTATTTAAAAGCAAAAAGAGATAAATTGGGGCATATAATTGATAATTTAAAGGAGTCAAAATGAAAGAATTTAAAGGAAAATTAAAAGCAGATAAGTATAAAATAGGGATAGTTATTTCCCGCTTTAATGAGTTTATAATAAAAAGACTTTTAGAGGGTGCAATTGAATCTCTTAAAAGATATGGAGCAAGAGAAGAAAATATAGATGTATACTGGGTTCCTGGGTCTTTTGAAATTCCATATATACTAAAAGAAATTGCCTCAAAAGATTATGATGGATTCTTAGCAATTGGTTGCATAATTAAAGGTGATACACCCCATTTTGAATATATAGCAAATGAAACAATAAAAGGAATTCAAAGAATTATGTATGAATTTAAAAAACCTGTAGGGCTCGGAATTTTAACGGTTGAAGATATGGAACAAGCGATTGAAAGAGCAGGAGGGAAAATGGGCAATAAAGGAGAAGAGGCCGCAAAATCACTTGTTGAACTTTTAAATCTTAAAGAAATTTTATAAATTGGGTAAAATTCTTATAAAGAATATAAACATTGTTGATCCTTTAGATGGAGTGAGAGAAAACTTTGATATTTTAATTGAAGATGAATATATAAAAGGAATTGAAAGAAATATAGAAACAGAAGGAGCAGAAATCATTGATGGGAAAAATAAATTTGTTTTTCCAGGTTTTATTGATATCCATACGCATTTAAGAGAACCAGGTTTTGAAGATAGAGAAGACCTTGAAAGTGGCTCATTTGCAGGAGTTCATGGAGGATTTGTCGCACTTTGCTGTATGCCAAATACAAATCCACCCATTGATAATGCAGGACTTGTAAAGTATATAAAAGAAAGAAGTAAATATATAAATATACTTGATATTTATCCAATAGGAGCAATAACAAAAGAAAGAAAAGGAGATGTTTTGAGCGAGATAGGCGATATGGTTGAAGCAGGTGCAGTTGCTATATCTGATGATGGAAACTGGGTTACAAATTCACTTGTTATGAGGTCTGCTCTTGAATACTCGTTAATTTTTGATATCCCTGTTATATCCCATTGTGAGGATGAGTTCCTTGTAAAAAATGGGGTTGCCCATGAAAATTCTGAAACAATAATGAGAGGACTTTTAGGAAGACCAAGAGAAGCAGAAATAATAGCAATATTCAGAGATATAACTCTTGCAAAAAAAACAGGTGGAAGACTCCATATAGCACATGTTTCAACAAAAGAGGGATTTGAACTTATAAAAAGAGCAAAAGAAGAAGGGATAAATGTCACATGTGAAGCAACTCCCCATCATATATCTTTAACTTATGAAAATGTCCTGGATTATGACCAAAGTGCAAAAACAAACCCCCCTTTAAGAGAAGAAGAGGATAGGATAAGAATCATTGAAGGGATAAAGGAGGGAATTGTTGATTTTCTTGCAACAGATCATGCCCCCCATTTAAAATTTGATAAAGAAAAAGAATTTGAAATTGCGCCACCTGGAATTTCAGGACTTGAGACTGCTTTTTCAATCTACTATGAAACACTTGTACTCAAAAACAATTTACCTTTAAAAAATTTATCACTTTTGCTTTCTTATAATCCTGCAAAATTTTTAAAAATTGAAAAAGTTGGAAGAATTAAAGAAGGATATTATGCTTCATTAACAATCGCTGACTTAAATAAAAGATGGATATGTGACCCAAAGAAGTTTTTCTCAAAAGGAAAAAATACACCATTTAAAGGGAAAGAAATGATTGGAAAAATTTTGTATACTTTTGTAAAAGGTAAAATGTTTTGCTTTAAATATGAAAGAGAGAATTGAAAAAATTGCAGAATATTTAATAAAAAATTTTGAAGGGGATGAAATTCAAATAATAGCTGTGAATGAAAATAATAATTTAACAAGATTTTATGAATCAAAGATACACCAGAATATGCATATTGAGGGTACCATAATTTTCGTTACAGGTGCAATTGGTAAAAAGGTTGGAATGTATTCATTCACAGAAATAAACGAAAATAAAGTAAAAGAACATCTTGAGAATCTTAAAAAAATAACTTTAAATTCAAAAGAAATTGAAGAATTTGAAGGATTTATATCTCCTAAAGAATTTAAAGATACGGATACTTTTGATGAAAATACTTATAATTTTTCTGAATTTGAAAGGGTAGAAATTGTAAGTAAAATAGTTAAGGTATTAAACGAAGCAAAAGGATATGGAATAGTAAGTACTGGTGGCAGTGAAATTTATATATTTAATTCAAAGGGATTATATCTTTATAAAAAACAGAGTGATGCTCATATTACAATAACAGCGTGGAAGGAAGAGAATTCTGGATGGGCAGAAGGGCATTCAAGAAAGATAAGTGATTTAAACCCTGAGATTCTTTCTGAAAGAGCAAGAAAAAAGGTAGATTTTAAAGGAGAAAAAATTGAAATTGAACCAGGTGAATATCCTGCAATACTTGAATTTCCAGCAGTTGGAACAGTTGTAGAGTTTATGGGATGGACAGGATTCAGTGCGAAAGCATACCAGGAAAAAAGGAGTTTTCTTTTAGAAAAACTTGGTAAAAAAATATTTTCCGAAAAATTTGAATTAATAGATGATCCTTTCAATCCATTAAATTTCAATTTTCCATTTGATTTTGAAGGGACTCCAAAAAATAAAATAGAACTTGTTAAAAATGGGGTTCCTTTAAATCTTGTATATGATAGAAGAACTGCAAAAAGAGAAAATAGAGAATCAACAGGTCATGCCCTTTCAATTCCACCATCAAGTTTTCCATTTCCTTCAAATATGGAAATGAAAGAGGGAGAAAAAAGTCTTGAAAAAATAATAGAGGAAACGGATTACGCTATATATATTACAAGATTTCATTATACAAATGTTGTTCATCCCTTAGATTTTGTATTAACAGGGATGACAAGGGATGGAACATTTTTAATTGAAAATGGAAAAATCAAAAAGAGGATAAAAAATTTAAGATTCACAGATAGTTTTATAAAAGTTTTTGAAGGGATAGAGGAAGTAAGTAAAGAAAGGGAACTTGTTGGAGGCGAAAATTACAGGTTTAGATTTCCAATATGTGTTTTAGTTCCAGCATTAAAAGTTAAGGGCATTAAATTTACAAGTGGAACAATTTTTTAAAGGAGGCTTTATGAAAAAATACATATATATAATAATGGGTGGCATAATCCTTATAGGGTGTGCAGGAACAAATCCATATGTAAGGCAGGCAAAAATATACTATTCCCAGAAAAACTTTGAGAGTTTAAAAAATATGTGTGAAGAATGGACAGAAAAAGAACCTACCAACCCTGAAAGTTATCTATGGCTTGGGAGGTCTTATGCCTTTTTGAATAAATTTATAGAATCGGCAATTAATTTTGAAAAAGGACTTAATCTTGCAAAGGATAAAACAAAATATTTAAAAGAATTTCAGGAAATCCCAACTGCATATTATAATGCAGGAATTATTTATGCACAAAAAGATTCTGTTGATAAAGCAATAAATTATTTAAATCTCTCTTATTCACTTGATACAACAAATGCTCAGGCACTTTTGAATATAGGAAGTTTATATCAAAAGAAAAATGATGAAAAAAATGCAAAGAAATACATAACACTTGCTTATAAGAAAGGACAAAATGTTCCAGATATTCTTTATTATTATGCCCTTTATATAAAAGAAGAAAATTCAGAGGAGGCTGAAAAGGTTATTGAAAAACTCATTGAAATTGAAAAAGATAATCCAAGAGGATATTCCCTTTTAGGAGAAATCTATCTTATTAAAAAAGAATACAAAAAGGCTTCTGAATTTTTGAAAAAGGCTTATTCTCTTGATACATTAAATCTTGACAATCTTTACAATTATTCATTTTCTTTGCTTCAAGCAGGAGAGGTAAAGGAGGCTATTTATCATCTTGAATATTTAAAATCAAAAAGAGTTGAAGATGCAAATGCATACTTCCTTTTAGGAACTGCCTATGAAGAAATAAATGATTTAAAGAATGCATTAAACAATTATGAAAAAGCAACCCTTTTAGAGCCAGATAGAATTGATTTTTTAAGAGCAAAAGCAGCCCTTTTAATAAAAATGGGGAAAAAAAATGAAGCATATAAAGTTCTTTTAAAAATAAAAGAACTTGAAGGGAAAAAATGAAAAGAGATTTTTTAAGTATCCTTGATTTAAATAAAAAAGAAATTCTTTATATTTTAAAAAAAGCAAAAGAGTTAAAAAAAAATAAAAAATTTGAAAAAATTCTAAAAGGGAAAATCCTCGCACTTGTATTTGAAAAACCTTCTTTAAGGACAAGGGTATCATTTGAAACAGGAATTAGAAAACTTGGTGGAGAAGTAATTTACCTTTCCTCTTCTGATATTAAAATGGGGGAAAGGGAAGATGTAAAGGATATTGCGAAGAATCTTGAAAGATGGGTTGATGGAATAATTGCAAGGGTTTTTTCTCATAAATCATTAAAAATACTTTCTCAAAATACAAAAATTCCTGTAATAAATGCATTATCTGATTTAGAGCATCCATGCCAGATTCTTGCTGATTTAGAGACAATAGAGGAATATTCAGGAGATTATAAAGGTCCGATTGCTTTCATAGGTGATGGAAACAATGTCTGTCATTCTCTAATTTTAGCATTTTCAATTCTTGGTGGGAAAATAAATGTTGCAACTCCAAAAGGCTACGAGCCAAAGGAAGAAATTGTCAAAAAAGCAACCCAAGTTTCAAAAGAAACAGGTGCAGAAATAAATATTACAGATGATCCGTATGAAGCAGTGAAAAATGTGAAATTCATATATACTGATGTATGGGCGTCAATGGGGCAGGAACATGAAAAAGAAGAAAGAAAGAAAATTTTTAAGGATTATCAAGTGAATATGGATCTAATAAAAGCGGCAGGAAGAAAAGTTTATTTCATGCACTGCCTTCCAGCCCGTAGAGGAGAAGAAGTAACAGACGATGTTTTAGATTCTGATTTTTCTATTGTTTATGAGCAGGCTGAGAATAGAATGTGGGCACAAATTGGACTATTTTATGTTCTATATAGAAGATAAAAAGGAGGAAAAAATGCAGGAATATAAAAATTATATAAATGGCAAATGGGTTTTACCAAAGACTGGAAAATACTTTGAAAATAGAAATCCTGCAAACTGGGATGAAATAATAGGTCTTTTCCCTTTATCAAAAGGAGAGGAAGTAGATGAAGCAGTAAAATCTGCAAAAAAGGCTTTTAAATACTGGTCAAAAGTTCCTGCTCCAAAAAGAGGAGAGATATTAAGAAAAGCAGGAGAATTGCTCCTTAAAAGAAAAGAGGAAATTTCAAGACTTTTAACAAGGGAAAATGGAAAGATTTTAAAAGAAGCAAGGGGTGATACACAGGAAGGAATAGATACTGCCTTTTATGCATTCGGTGAAGGAAGAAGACTTTTTTCATATACAACGCCATCTGAATTGCCGGATAAATTCTGCTTGACATTTAGAAGACCTGTTGGTGTTTTTGGAATAATTACACCATGGAATTTTCCTATAGCACTTCCTGCATGGAAAATATTTCCTGCACTTTTAGCAGGTAATACGATAGTTTTTAAACCACCAACTGACGCACCTGCTTGTGCCTATGAACTTGTTAAAATTCTTGAGGAAGCAGGGGTCCCTGAAGGTGTTGTAAATCTTGTATTTGGTAGGGGAGGTGAGGTAGGGGAGGCAATTTTATCCCACCCTGATATTGATGGGATTGCCTTTACAGGTTCATCAGAGGTTGGTGCAAGAATTGCAGAAATTGCAGGAAAAACACTTAAAAAAGTTTCACTTGAATTAGGTGGTAAGAATGCACAGATCGTTATGGATGATGCAAATTTGGAACTTGCCCTTGAAGGAGCAATATGGGGAGCATATGCAACAGCAGGTCAGAGATGTACTGCAACTTCAAGAATAATAGTTCATGAAAAAGTTTATGATGAATTTCTTGAAATATTTGTTGAAAGAGCAAAAAAATTAAAAATTGGTAACGGACTTGATGAAACTACTCAAATGGGACCTGTTATAAATGAGACACAGTTAAAAAAGATCCATCAGTATGTTGAAATTGGAAAAAAAGAAGGAAGATTAGTTTACGGAGGAGAAAAACTTAAAGGTGATGAATACGACAAAGGATGGTTTTATAAACCAACAATTTTTGAAAATGTTTCACCTGGGGCAAAAGTGGCTCAGGAGGAAATTTTTGGACCTGTTGTATGCTTTTTTAAAGTAAAAAATGTTGATGAAGCAATTGAACTTTTAAACAATACAAAATATGGGCTTTCCTCTTCAATATACACTCAGGATGTGAATAAGGCAATGAAGGCAATCGAAAGAATTGAAGCAGGAATAACGTATATAAATGGACCAACAATTGGTGCTGAATGTCATCTTCCTTTTGGAGGTGTTAAAAATACAGGTAATGGACACAGGGAAGGTGGATGGACTGTCTATGAAATATTTACAGAAATAAAAACAGTTTATATAGATTATTCAGGAAAATTACAAAAAGCACAGATAGATACATGGGAGGAAAATGATTAAGAAAAAATTAAAGCCGATAATAAATATAAAGCCTCCTGGTCCAAAAGCAAAGGAGTATTTAAAAAAGGATTCAAAATTTATCTCCCCTTCTTATACAAGAGTATATCCTCTTGTTGCTGAAAGAGGGGAAGGATGCTGGATATACGATGTTGACGGAAATAAATATCTTGATTTAAATGCAGGTGTTGCAGTATGTACATTAGGGCATAATCATCCTGAAGTGATTAAAGTTATAAAAGAGCAATCTGAAAAACTAATCCACTATTCAGGAACAGATTTTTATTACCCTCCTGAAATTCTTCTTGCTGAAAAACTTGCAGAAATAGTTCCTGGTGCAAAGAATAGAAAAGTATTCTTTTCAAATTCAGGAGCGGAAGCAATTGAATGTGCCTTAAAACTTGTAAAATATCATACAAAAAGACATTATCTAATTGCCTTTTATTCTGCTTTTCATGGAAGAACAATGGGTGCACTCTCTTTAACTGCATCAAAAGAAGTTCATAGAAAGGGGTTTTATTCACTCCTTCCGGGAATATATCATATCTTTTATCCCTATTGCTATAGATGTATATTCAATCTCTCTTATCCTGATTGCAATTTTTATTGTATTGAAATAATTGAAGAAATACTATTTAAAAAAGTCGTCTCACCAGAAGAGGTTGCTGCAATATTTTTTGAGCCAATTCAAGGAGAAGGTGGCTACATAGTTCCTCCTGATGGATATTTTAACAGATTAAAAGAAATTGCTGATAAATACGATATTCTTCTTGTTGATGATGAGATTCAGGCAGGAATGGGAAGAACAGGAAGATTTTTTGCAATAGAACACTGGGGGGTTATTCCTGATATAGTGACTGTTGCAAAGGGGATTGCATCAGGACTTCCACTTGGTGCATGTATTGCAAAATCAGGAATAATGACCTGGAAACCTGGCTCACATGCATCAACATTTGGTGGAAATCCTGTTGCCTGTATGGTTGCATTAAAAGTAATAGAAATTTTAGAAAATGGACTACTTGAAAATGTTAGGAAGATGGGTAAGTATTTAATCAATTTCCTTAAAAATCTTGAAAAAGAATATGAGATTATAGGAGATGTAAGGGGAAAAGGACTTATGATTGGTGTTGAAATTGTAAAAGATAAAGTTAAAAAAGAAAAGGATAAAATAAAAAGGGACAAGATTATCTATAGATGCTTTGAAAAGGGTATACTATTACTCCCATCAGGTGAAAATGTTATAAGGTTTTGTCCACCACTTATAATTTCAAAGGATGAAATAGATGCTGGAATTGAAGTTTTTGAAGAAGTTCTTAAAGAAATTTAATGAAAGTATTATTAAATGGAATTTATCCAAGATCAGAAAGTCTTATAAAGGCAACAATTGATTTTGAAAGAGGGAGGATAAAAGAAGAAGAGGTTATAAAAAAATATGAGGAAGATTATAAAAGTGTTTTCAAAATTCAAGAAGGGTTGGATTATATAAGTGATGGACTTTTAAACTGGGATGACCTCTTAAGACCATTTTCAGAAATTCTTGAAGGGATAAAAATTGGTGGACTTAAAAGATATTTTGAAACAAATTTCTTCTATAGAATTTTAAATTTTGAAAGGAAAATAAAAATAAAGGAAAATAAATTCCAGGGATGGATAAATAAATATTTTAAAGTTAAAGATAAAAATTCTAAAAGACTTTTAATTCTGCCATCACCACTTTTATTTAAAGAATTTTCAGAAGGAATTGAACTTAATAAAATATGTGATGTGATAAGTGAAATATGTGATATGATAATCTCAAAAAGAAAAGGCATTTTTTTTTTGAAGAC
>CBFGJO010000014.1:0-36408 GCA_965649125.1 Caldifarciminota bacterium
TTACCTGATACTTATAAAAAGATTGTTACAGAAATGGCAATTTTAATTGGTTTAAATAAAAAAGAACAGAAAAAATTTTCTGAATGGGTATTTCTAAGAAATATTATTGCCCATGAATACTTAGAAATTCTCTGGGAGAGAATAAATCCCTTTCTAAAAGAGGCAAAACCTTACCTCAAAAAATTTTTGAAAAAAACAAAAAATTTGTTAAAATAAAAAATTTTTAAAAGAAGATAAAAAGAGCATAGTTGAAAAACTTTACAAATACCTTTTATTTTTATAAAACTAAAAAAGATAAAAGGAGGACAGGATGAAATTTGTAAGTTTATTTTTGATTCTACTCGCAGGTTGTGTTGTCATTTATAAACATCCAGGTCCGCCACCACATGCAAAAGCCTATGGATACAGGGCAAAATATATTTTCTGGTATTACCCTTCTCTTGAGATATATTATCATCCTGAAAGGGATATTTATATAATTTTTGAAGATGGCAGATGGATAGAAGTAAGAGAAAAACCTAAAGATGTTGAAATTTTTAATTATGTAATCATTGAAACAGATAATGATAAACCATGGCTGAATCACTCTTACTACAAAAAGAAATATCCACCTAAAAAGGGAAAAGGTAAATAATAAGAAAAAAGGAGGTGCTATATGGAGATAGATATAAGAAAACTTATTGAGGGAGTGGGAAAAAATGGAAAAAGAAAAAAAACAGGCTTGGAAAATATTTGATGAAAAAGTGATTGAAAGGGTCCCGATAATTAAAGAACTCTTTAAAGATAGAGAGGTCACAGAAGAAAGCATAAAAGAAATATGGAAGAAAAATATTTCCTCCTCCTCTGTTCCAGCAGTAATTCAGCTTGGAAAATATGTATATGGGATAGGAGGAATACTTACTTCAGAGAAAAGCATAATATATACAGATGAAGATATCCTCAAGCCCCCTTTTCTTTACGATTCTATTATTACCTCTCCTTTCTTCAGGGACATTTTATATTTTTTCTCTCTCTGCGATACGGAAACACGGAAGAAAATTTTCAATTCTATTTATAAGAAGTATATAGAAGGAAATAGAGCTCAAAAGGAGTATGAAGAGCTGATAAAGAAACTGGACTCAAAGAAAGATATTCTTAAGTTCGCTCTTCTTGCTCAAATTATTCATTCCCGCTTTTCCGTAGAGGAGATAGAAGGGTTTTATCAGGAAGTAGTGAAAGCCTTTAATTCTCGTTTAATTGAGGGAGGTGAAAAAATATCCCAGAATTTAATTGAGGAATACGATGTTTTTTATCTTACTTATAAAAATAATGAAGGGAAAATCTTTAGAAAATGTTATCTTATCACAAAATACGGGGTGGTTAAAGATCTTGGATTTGACGGATATACAATCAACGACCCTGTGCGTGTTCTTGCGGAAAAGATTCACTCGCATTGGGGAAAAGGAAAATTCTTTAACACATGGTTAAATCAAAAAGTTGAGAGATATAAAGCGGATCAAGTAGAGGATAAAATTTATGAGTATATAATGGAAAACAATGACCTTGAAGAATGTGAATTCAAAACACATTTTATTTGTTCTGAAGTGCTGGAAGAAATATTTAAAGAGATATGGAATGGAGGAATACCTGAAGATATTATTATAAAAAGAATTGTGGAGAAAGAAAAAAATTACAGGGAAATCCTTTATTACCTTGTCATACTTGCCTGCGGATTTGAGATGGGATGTATGAAGATAGATACCTCAAAACTCATTCCCTCTTCTCTCATAGAAAAAATTGAAAAAATTAAAACAGAAATCTCGGGAGTTACTTCAGAAAGGGAGAGGATGATTAGGGAAAAGGTTACAGAAATAATGCAGGACCTTGAATATTTCTTTTCTTTTTTTGTCCCATTCTGGATAATTAGTTCAAAATGCCAGAACAATATCCGGAAAATCAGAGAACAAAAAGAGAATATAAAAGAGGAAATTAAAAACATACTGGGAAAAGAGGAAAAGTTTTCAAAGCTCACACTTGGTGAGTTAATAAAATTGATATCGTTAATAAAAGGTCCAGAAATTGAGAAAAAGGTAATAAGCCCCTTAAATCAACTAAATCAATGGAGAAATCAACTTATTCATCCTTCCACCCCTCACGGAACCATAAAGATTGGTTTCCAGGATTTTGAGGAGATATGCAAGACTTCAACATCCATATATAAGTGGATACAAGAGGAAGTCAAATTTTTTCTTATAAAGATTAAAAAAATTGTTGTGGATAGTAATGCACGGAAATATATAGAAGCAGAGGAAATTCCTGTAAGAAAAAAGTGGTATATTACTTTTGATGAAGAATGGATATACGATGAGATAGATCCGGTATACCTTCACTACATGATCTCAAAAACCAATCCAATAGCAAGAAATCCATTCCTGGGTCCTATAAGTCTCAAATTTGAAATAGAAAGATGGAAAATGAAGGAATAATTCTTCAAAATTAAAGAAGTAACATACATCTATGATAAAAAATTATTTCAGGAACAAAAAAGGAATGAATGATGAATTATAGTGATGGATTTCCTTTCCAAAAGTGATGCTGGAGTGGTATATGATGTATATACCTTGGAAGAAAGAATTATGGGAAAAAGCCCGAGAACATGTTGAAACAAAGAATTTAAAGGAGATATTCTAAAAAAGTTACTTAAACATACAATGGAAGTTAATGCATTGAATTTTTTACTCCAGAGTATTAAAATGTATAAACTATTGAAGTAGATAAACAAGAACTGATTTATTATTCCCAAAACAAAATTGACACACGGATTTACTGGATAGTATAATATATAAATAAATGGAAAACCTGCTAAATAAAATAGTAAAATTGTCAACGCATTTTCTCAAGCCTGTAAAAGTAGAAAGTGTTGACATTTCACGAAAACGCATCTCAGAAATGCGGATACACCAACAAGGTTTTATGTTTTATAGATACACTTATGATAAGATGGAAGTTCCCGCAATACTTGGTGAGAAATCGCTCTGCTCAAAATTACTGGCAAACTGAAAGAGTATAATAAAGGAGAATTTGTTTGAAAGACGGAAAAGTGGATAGACTCGATCGGGTGGTCAAGTGCTTAAAAAAATATAACCCAGAAAAAATCATACTTTTCGGCTCTTATACTCGAGCAGAAATGGATGAATACAGTGATCTGGACTTTGTTGTTATTAAAAAAACGGACAAAAGATTTCTTGAAAGGTTAATTGAGGTGGCAAAACTTATAGATAATGATTTGGGGGCAATTGATGTCTTTGTTTATGCACATGGGGAGTTTCAGGATATGGTTGAAACCGAAAATCCTTTTATACAAGAGGTTTTGAGGGACGGGAAAGTTGTATATGAAAGGGGGGCAAACGATGAAACTGAATAAAGAGGATGCATTAAGATGGCTTGAACAGGCGGAGCATAACCTTGAAGTGACTGAAAGCAATTTAAAAATGACTTTTATTCTGACGCATGCTTTATGACAGAACAAACCGCACAGGTAGCACTCAATGCTTTTTTAATCTACCAGAAGAAACGAGCAATATGGCAGCATTCTGTTCAAGAACTTGCCAGGATGTGTTCACAATATGATAAAGAGTTTGAAAAATTTATTGAGTTTGGAAAAATTCTCGACAGATACTATATCCCGACACGCTATCCAGATGCTCTAACAAGACCAGCAGTTCCGTATAAAACTTACACAAAGAAGGATGCGGAAGAGGCATTAAGTTTTGGAAAGGAGATAGTTGAAGCAGTCTCACAAAAAATTAAGAAGGAGAAAAACGATAAAAATTAAAGTGTGAACAGAAATTGTACCCTGATGTAGAGTCTGAGGAAAAAGCCTTCCTTTGGTAGTAAATCACATACCCCGGCAACTCTGTATTATGCGGTTAAACACAGAAAAAACATGGAAAAGCAATTCCGAGATCTATTGAAGAAATTGATATACTTTCAGGTTATATCATAACAGTCATATCAATTGAAAAACCTGTTTCTCCACAGATAAATCTTCAACAACTGCAGTTTATCTTGTAAATGATTGTTTTGGACTAAATCAGATTGTTTATTTACTTCCAAAATTCATAGACGGGAAATCAAAACAATTCTGATTGAGAAAGAGGAAGTTCATATCCGTCCTTCTATGAGTGTGCCTTGGTTAAAATGTTTTGTTCAATTATAAAAGAAGAAAATAAACAGATTATCCTCACTGCATACAGCGAAATTTAGAGACGAATTTTTAAAAGAATATTTATCTTAAAAAACGACTTTCACTTTATAGTGACAGCATGAAAAATTTTTTAGGAAATTATAAGGTTTTAAAAATATGATTGAAATATTGACTTTTGATAGAATTTAAATATATAATTAAAGTAGGGTGATAAGAAATTTTTGGCTATTTTTTATCTTTAATTGTGGACAAGATTATGAATGAAAAACTTTATTTTAAGACAAAATATGTAGAAATATATAATGATGATTTTCTAACAACAAAATGTGTAGAACAAAATTCAATAGATTTAATTGTAACATCACCTCCATACCATGTGGATATCAGGTATGAGTCTTACAATGATAACATACCTTATGAAAAATATCTTGAATTCACCTATAAATGGTTAGAGAAAGCATACCAGCTTTTAAAAGATGATGGAAGGCTCGGTTTAAACATCCCTCTGGATAAAAATAAAGGTAGACAACAAAGTGTCTATGCTGATATTATTACTATTGCTAAGAAAATAGGATTTAAATATCATTCCACTATTGTATGGAATGAACAAAATATTTCAAAGCGAACAGCATGGGGTTCATGGCTTTCTGCTTCTGCTCCTTATGTTATAGCACGTGTTGAAATGATTGCTATTTTATACCAAAAAAAGATGGAAGAAAATTAGCGGAAGTAGGCAATCTGATATAACTAAAAAAGAATTTGTTGATTGGACAAATGGTGGTTGGACATTTATGGGAGAAAGTAAACAAAAGTTGGTCATCCCGCACCATTTCCAATTGAACTTCCTAGAAGATGTATAAAACTTTTTACATTTGTTGGTGATACTGTTTTGGATCCATTTCTTGGAAGTGGTTCAACTTTAATCGCCTGTGTTTTGACTAATAGAAGAGAGATTGGAATTGAAATTGATAAAAACTATTGTGAGATTGCTAAGAATAGACTTATAAAAGAAGCACAAATAAACCAACTCAAATTAGAACTATGTGAAAGGGATAAAATATATGACTAAAATAAGAAAAACTATTAACGACTTAATAATGGAGTATTTTCAGAAACACCCTAAGAAGGAATTATAGCATGGTCCTGTTGTTAATTGGGTAGAAGAACAATACTTAAAATTATATGGCAGGAAGCCAAGAGATATCTGGTGAGGAATTCGGAGATTATATCAAGAAGGTTTTTTAATAAAAGTGAAAAAGGGAATCTACAAATATGACCCTGACTTAATTCAGAAGAAAAAATTGTACGATTTTCCTCCGGAGGTAAAAGAAGCAATTTTCAAAAGAGATGGATATAAATGTGCTGTTTGTGGACGTGGTAAAGAAGATGGAGTGGAGATTCATGCAGACCATAAAATTCCACTTGATAAAGGTGGCACTAACACAATAGAAAATGGACAAGCTTTGTGTTCAGAGCATAACCTTCTCAAAAAGAATTATTCTCAAACAGAATTCGGTAAAAGATTTCTTATGAGATTATATCAAGAAGCGGAAGAAAAAAATTATAAGCGAATGACTAAATTCTGTAAAGAGATTTTTGATGTTTACGATAAATATGGTATAAATAGCCATATAAAGAGACCAAATCATAAATAATCATTTGAAACTTTTGCCTAAGAGTAAAGGTAAAAAATGAGAGAAATAATTATAGCAAAAAATAATTATTTATTCAATATATGTATTGCTTTTTTATGAACATTTTCTGCTGCTTCCATTATTGCTTCAGTTAAAGTAGGATGTGGATGAATACATTTTCCCAAATCTTCTGCCTTTATCCTTTTTTCAACTGCAAGAGTTGCTTCCCCTGCAAGAGATGATGCCTCAGGTCCTAAAATGTGGATCCCGAGAATTTCATCATTTTCTGCATTCACTATTATTTTCACAAAGCCATAAACTTCATCAGATGCAACCGCTTTACCATTTGCACTAAAAGGAAATTTACCTATCTTTATTTTTAAATTTCTCTGGACTCCTTCTTCCTCTGAAATTCCAACTGTTAAAAGTTCCGGGATCGTATAAACAACAGCAGGAACTGCAAAAGGTGCATATTCACTTTCAATCCCTGAAATTGTTTCAGCGGCGACAATCCCTTCACGTGAAGCCTTATGAGCCAAAAGAGGCATCCCCGCAACATCTCCAATTGCAAAAATATTTTTAACATTTGTCCTTCTTTTTTTATCAACCTTTATGAATCCTTTATTATCAATCTCAACATTTATACCTTCAAGATTTAACCCTTCTGTATAAGGTTTTCTTCCAACAGCAAGGAGAAGAACATCGCCCTCTATAAATTTTTCTTTATTTTCAATTTCCACTTTCATCCTTATTCTGCCATTTTCCTTAAAGATTTCCTTAGCCTTTGCTTTTGTATATATTTTTATACCTTCTTTTTTTAATATCTTTTCAAGTTCAAAAGCAACTTCTTTATCTATACCGGGAAGAATCTGTGGCATAAGTTCATACACTTCTACATCACTACCCAAGTTTTTATAAATATAAGCAAATTCAAGACCTATTGCACCTGCTCCAAGAATTATTAATTTAGAAGGAATATAAGGAAGAGAAACTGCTTCATCAGAAGTCCATATATATTTACCATCATGTTCAAATCCCGGAAGTTTCATAGGATAAGAACCTGTTGCAATTATTATATTATCTGTCTCAAATATTTTGCTTCCGCCATTTTCCTTAATTACCTCAACACTCCTTTCATTTAAAATCCTTGCAACTCCTTTTATCCATTCAACATCATTTGATTTCCACAAAAACTCAATCCCTTTTGTGAGTTTATTTACAACTTTATCCTTCCATTTTCTTAAAGTTTCAATATCATAAGAAATATCATCAGTTATTTTTAATCCCATTGTTCTTCTTGCATTTTTTATCTTTGATAAAAGATGCGCTGAATGAACAAGAGCCTTTGTAGGAATACATCCCGCGTTGAGACATACACCACCAACATATTTTTTTTCAACAATAAGAGTCCTTTTTTTAAGCTGACCAAGCCTTATTCCTGCAACATACCCACCAGGTCCTGCCCCAATTACAATTGCATCATACTTCATGATCACTCCTTATTTAAAATTGAATTTAAATTTTACATTATTGTGAATATAAATTTCTAATTATTAAAGGTAGTAAATAGATACTTTTAAAAGAAAATTTGATTGGTGATATTTACTTATTCCATCTATTTAATCCACAAAATTCCTCAAATTTTAATCTATCAGGTCTTTTTTCCTCCCATTCTTTTTGCTTCTCGGACAAGATAGGATTTAATTCGTCTGATTTTTCTCCCACTATAATCAAGGTTATAACTGTCATATTTTCAGGAATATTTAAAATTTTTTTAACCTTGTCCTCATCATAACCTGCTATAGGATGGGCTACAAAACCTAAATCAGTTAATCTTAAAATTAAAAAAGCTGTTGCCATTCCAGTGTCAAATAAATAATATTCCTTACTTCCTACAACACAATCAAATTCTTTTTTTGAAAAAACTGCAATTATCATTGAAGAAAGTTTTGCCCAAGAATTACCCTTGGATAAAGCGTCAAAAAGTTTTTCTAACTTATCTTTTTCATAAACAAAAACAAATCTCCAAGGCTGATTGTTATAACAAGAAGGAGCAAGGGATGCATATCTTGCAACGTCTCTTATCATTTCTTCATTTATTTCACATAGTTTCAATGATCTGTAAGACCTTCTTTTTTCTATCACTTCTTTTAATTCCATCATTATCCTCCTTCAAGGAATTCACTTATTTCACTTATATTCGGTAAATGTTTTATTTCATAAACTTTAAAAAGATGAAATGATATAAGGACTTTTTTACCTTGAAAATCAGAAAGTTTGAAATCTTTTCCATTGTGATCTTTCAAGTTAAAATCCGGGGCAATATCCCCTATTTGAGGTCTTTTATAATTCATTTTTAACTCATTTTAAGGTCCTAAATGAATCATTGTAATTTCCTCATCTTCAAACTTGATCGCATTCTCTCTTTCTATTTCAAAAAGTTTATAATGCCCCATCTCTACTCCCGCGATATATAAAAGAGTATTCTTAACTTCGGGTTCAGATTCAAAAAGAGTTGCCATACTGAGATAAAAATCATACGCCGCTTTTTCAGCCTCCATTGCATGCCAGAAAATTTTGCTGATCGGGGTCTTTTCACCTTCTAACTTGATTTCAGGGATTGGTACAGGTGTTTTATGAGGTATTATAATTTCTTTGTTAGGGAATTTTTCTTTAAAGAAATGTTCAAAAAATATTCTATGTCTTTCCTCTTCTTCTGACAAAAATTTGAGTTTAGGTTTTAAAAATGGATTTCTTACTATACTTGATAATCTTTCGTATATATCTCTTGCCTCAATTTCACTCTTGATCGCAGCAAGGATTATTTCATCAAGTTTATATTTACTGAGATCCATAATTCCTCCTATTTCCTCTCTTCAAATTAAAATTTTTTAAACTTGTCTTTTTTAACTCCGCATATTGGACATTTTTCAGGCACTTCTCCTATATGTGTCCATCCACAAACAGGACATATATAAATATCAGGAATATCAATATCTTTTCCTTTTTGAACACTTTCCTTTGCACTCTTATAATATTCTGCATGTATTTTTTCGGCTTCAATTGCAAAACGTATTGCCTTTTGCGCACCCTTTTCATTCTGAAGTTTTGCAATTGCATCAAAAGCTGGATACATCTCCTCTACTTCGTAAATTTCACCTTGAATTCCTGTTTCAAGATTTTCCACCGTATTTTTAACTATGCCAAGTTCCCTTGCATGATTTGTAGCATGAATTTGTTCTGCATAGGCAATCGCTTTAAAAAGCCTTGCCACATTCTTGAACCCCTCTTTTTCTGCAATCTCAGAGAATATGAGATATTTCATATGAGCCATGGATTCACCTGCAAAGGCTTCATTTAGTGCTTTTTCAGTCATTTTTTTCATTTTTCCCTCCTTTTTAAATTTCTATTTTTAACAATTTTCTTGCAAAAATACCTATTAAAAAGGATATAGAAGCAACTCCAAAACTTACTAATAGCATTTCAAAAAATACCTTTTTAAAAGATGTCTCTTTAACAACTGAAACAAAATAAGTGAAAATAAAAATAATGGAAAAGGCTATAAAAAGGGCAATTAAAAGATCAATATAAGGATTTTTTATTATAAAATAAGAAAATATCAAAAGAATAACAGCAAATATATAGGTAATTCCTGTATAAAAAGATGCTTTTAATGGATTCTCTTTCCCCTCCGATTTTTGAGAAAGAAATTCTGATGCAGCCATTGAAAGGGAAGCCGAAATTCCTGTTATAAATCCTGCAATTCCAACTATTTTTGAATTTCTTAAAGCAAAGGTTAAACCTGCAAGGGCACCTGTAAGTTCAACAATAGCATCATTTAAACCAAGAACTATTGAACCTATATAATTTATTCTTTCTTCATCTATCATATTTATAAGTTCTTTTTCGTGTTCTTTTTCCTCTTTTAAAATTTTTTCTCCATCTGGAATAATATTTTTGAAACTCTCATAATTTTTCTGTGCCTTTTCCTCACCCGCTTCCATAAATTTCAAAGCAAAGGTAAGCCCTAAAAGTTTTGATATGAATATGTAAAAGAATATTCTAAACTTTGATGGTAAAACTTTCTGACCAGTGGTTCTCTCAAGAACTTGATAATGATAAAGTTCCTCCTCTGCTATTTTATTAAGAATTTTTGCATTATCACCTTTTACTCTTTGTGAAAAATTTTTATAAACAAAATATTCTGTAATTTCGTTTTTCTGAAAATTTAAAATTATATTTTTAATATCTTCATCCATAAATTTTATTTCACCCTCTATATTCTTTATTATTTCACTTTTAGTTCAAGTGCATTAGCCCATAACCCATGAATGTTACAGTAGGAGACAGCGTATAAAGTTCCAGATTTAGAAGTTTTGAAAACAAAAACTCCATAAGGTTCTGTATAAACAGTGCTTGTATCAGCACCTTTTGTTGATGCCCCATGAGATAAAAAATCAAATCTTGCCACCTGATATGGAAATGTTTCTTCTTCGGGTAAGAAATAAACTTCAATCCAGGAAATATGATGAGCACTTGTATTTGGATGGGGTATCTCCTTACCAACACTTACTTCAACCTTTATGTTCTCATCCTTTTTAACTTCACCTATAATTTCTATAACTGGAACATGCTTTTCTTTTTTCCAGTCAGCCTTCTGTAAGAGTTCTTCCAAATTTTTCATAATTTTACCTCCTTTAAACTTTGCCTTTAAATATTTTATAGATATATATTGTATACCATAAAACAAAGGGCATTCCAACGAGTGCTATTAAAAACATAACTTTTAAGGTTAAAAGACTTGAAGAGGCATTATAAATTGTTAAACTGAATTCAGGATTATTACTTGCCCTTACAAGATAAGGAAAGTGAATTGAACCAGCAATCGCCCATAAACTTATAAAAATTAAAGAGGAGAATAAAAAACACAGTCCATTTCCCCTTCTATTTATTGCCTTACCAAGAAAAATCCAGAAGATTATAACTAATACTACTAAAATCCACGGTATGGTTTTTTTAATAAACTCGGGTATATATATAATTGTAAATACAAACGAAAGAATAAACACCAGTGCAAAAATTAACCATAAATTTTTGAGAATCCTATAAGTTCTTTCTCTGATTTCTCCATCGGTTTTTAAAACTGCATAACTTGCTCCTTGAATCATTATCATAAAGAGTCCAAGAATCCCGATTATAAGAGGATAAGGTCTTAAAAGGGTAAAGAAGTTACCTGTAAAATCAAATTTTTCATTTAATGGAATTCCTATTATCACATTACCAAGCGCGACACCAAACAAAAGGGAAGGCAAAAAACTTCCAATTATAAATGTCCACTCCCATAATTTTCTCCTTTTTTCATCATTTTGCCAGAATTCTATTGAAACAGCCCTGAATATAAGAGCAAACAAAAGAAACATAAAGGCAAGGTAAAATCCACTTGCAACCGTTGCATAGGCATGAGGAAAAGCAGCAAAAAGTGCACCACCACCTGTTAAAAGCCATACCTCATTTCCATCCCAAAAAGGAGCTATTGATCTAAAAATTCTTTTTTTCTCCTCATCGTTTTTTGTAAGAAAAAAGAAAAGAGAACCTATTCCGAGGTCAAAACCGTCAAGGATTGAATAACCTGTGAATAGAATACCGATAAGAAAGAACCATATAATTCTTAAAATATCAACTGTTTCCATTTTAAACCTCCTTTTTAATATCCTTCAGGTGAAATTTCTTCAATTCCTTTTTTAACAAACTTTTTAATCAAATAAATAAAAATTATAAAAAGAAAAAGATAAATCAAAGAAAACATTATAAGTGAAAACAGAACCTCACCTGAAGAAACAGAAGGAGAACCAGCATCCTGCGTCCTTAAAATTCTATAGACAGCCCAGGGTTGTCTTCCAACCTCCGCACCTATCCACCCAAATTCATTTGCAATATAAGGAAAAGGAATGGAATATAGAAGTACTTTTAAATACCATTTTTTATCATAAATTTTTCTTTTCAAGAATAGAATTATTCCTATAATGGATATCAATATAAAATAAAATCCGAGATAAATCATTAGATGGTAAGAATAAAAAGGTAAAACAACAGGTGGTCTTTCATCTTTTGAAAAATCTTTCAAACCTTTAACTTCCCTATTTGCATCAAAATCAATGAGAAAACTTAAAAGTCCAGGGATACCAATATAAAAACTGTTTCTTTCATTTTTTTCATCAGGTATTGCAAAAATTGAAAAGGGGGCAAAACTTTCTGTCTCCCATAAGGACTCATAAGCAGCCATTTTCTCAGGCTGAGTATTTGCAACCTGAACAGAATGAAGATGACCTGTAAAAAGCTGAACTAACGAAGTAATTATAAAAATTATGAGGGAAATTCGTAAAAGCAACTTTGAATATTCTTTAAATCTATCTTTTAAAATATAATAAGCGGAGATACCTGCCGTAAGTAATGAACCGGTTATCCATCCAGCAATTATTGTATGAATATACCTTATAATAGTTGATCTGTTTATTGCAGCCTCAAAAAAGTTTGTAAGAACTGCTCTTCCACCCTCTATTTTAAAGCCCATAGGTGTTTGCATCCATGAATTTGCTATTATAATCCATAATCCTGAAAGATGGGAACCAAAGAAAACAAGAAAAGCCGAAAGCAAAAAGAAACCCTTTGATAATCTCTGTCTTCCAAATAAAAGGACACCGAGGAAAAAGGACTCAAGGAAAAAAGCAAAAACACCTTCTGCTGCAAGAGGAGCACCAAATATATCACCTACCATCCTTGAATAATTCGCCCAGTTATTTCCAAAGGCGAATTCAAGCACTATTCCTGAGGCAACTCCAAAAACAAAAACAAGACCAAGGATTTTTATAAGAAAATTGGAAACTTTAAGATATATTTCCTCCCTCTTTTTAAAGTAGAGAATTTCTAAGATGAGTATTATAAGTGTCAAACCAAATGTAGTGGGAGGGAATAAAAAATGAAAACCAGCAGCAAGACCAAATTGAATCCTTGATAAAAGAATAGAAGACATAATTTCCCCCTTATATTTTTCCTACCAAATCAAGTCCAGGTTTTAATGTCTTTTTACCAGGCTCCCAGCTTGCAGGACATACTTCACCACCATGTTCTTTAACATAAATTAATGCTTTAAGTTTTCTTAAAATTTCATTTGTGTTCCTTCCGATACTATTATCATGAACTTCCATATATTTCAAAATGCCATCAGGATCAATTATAAAACTTGCCCTTAAAGAGAGTCCTTCGTTCTCAAGATAAGTTCCAAACTCTCTGCATAATTTACCTGCTGGGTCAGAAAGCATTGGAAACTTTATTTTTTTTATTGAAGGTGAAACATCATGCCATGCTTTATGAACATAAACTGTATCCGTACTTACGGAAAGGATTTCAGCATTGAGTTTTTTAAATTCATTATAAAGTTCGGCTGCTTCTTCAAGTTCTGTAGGACATATAAAAGTGAAATCCGCAGGATAGAATATAAGGATTAACCATTTACCTTTATAATCTGAGAGTTTCACCTTTTTGACTTCTCCATCATGATAAGCATTCAGCTCAAAATCTCCTACTTTTTGGTTTATTTTTACCATTTTTACCTCCTTTTTTTAAAAAGACTATTTTAGTCCTATTTAATGTTTTAATTATACAGGATTTTTTACATATTTTCAAGGGGGGCATTTTAAAAATATTAATTTTTTCCCCTTAAATAATCAATCAATGGTTGCGAAACAAGTGGGACCAAATCCTTAATCATATGGGGCATCAATGCACCCATAACTTTTGGCATCATTTCGGGCAACTGCTTTACCATATAATCTGGCATCGGGATTCTTTCCTTTATCCTTTCAAGCATAACAGGTAAGACTTTTGGCATCATTATTGGAAGCAAACGGGGAAATAAGATAGGGAACAAAGGTTTCATAAGATTTAAAATTCCGGGAATTTTTCCTAAGAATCTCATCATTTTACCCATACCAAAAGGCATTGCATCAATGAGTTCTTTCCACATTGTCCCCATTAAATTTGCAAACCCTGCTGGTGTCATAAGATGTATCATTGCTTCAAAAACTGCCCACTCTTTTTGGACTTCAGGATCTGGATCAGGAAATTCATAACCAAGATAAGAAGCAGCAAATCTTGCAAGATCAACTATCTCAACAGGCAATTTCTTTTTTTGAGCAGTTACCCCGAACTGAAATTCGCAGCAAGGGCATAATGCTATCACCTTTTCAGCTCCAATCTCTATCGCTTCATCCAGCCTTATTTTACCTAAATTTGCAGCAACATCTGGCTCTTTTATAAGGGTTAAAACAGAACCACAGCAATGGGCATTCTGACGATTAAAAGGCATCTCAACAAAATTAACATTTGGTATCGCTTTTATAATTTCTCTTGGCTCTTCATAAACACCAGAAACCCTGCCTATATAACAGGAATCATGAAATGTAACTTTTACTGGTTTTCCTCTATTTTCAGGAAATTTGAATTCGCCCTTCTTTATTTTTTCTGCAACAACTTACTATAGTGTTTTGCTTTTATATTGTATTCAATTCCCAATTTTTTTGCCCATAAAGGATAGTAGTATCTCCACATCATATCACAGGCAGGACAGGAAGTTATAACAGTATCAGCCCCTTTTTCTTTAACAGCGTGTATATTTTCTTTCATTTTCTCCACAAAAACATCCCATTTCCCTGCAACAAGCATAGGAGTACCACAACAATTTTCCTTTTCACCAAGGTAAGTAAAATCAACCCCGACTCTATCCAGGAGCCTAACAGAGGCAATACCTATATCCTTTTCAACATAACTTGCTGTGCATCCGGCAAAATAAACATTCTTTGATTTTTTATCCGGACCATGTTTTTCCCAGAGATCTTTTGGGAACCACTCTGTTCTATCCTTTCTATATGCTGCCCATATATTACCTTACAATATCAGGAGGAATTCTTTTAACAGGTTTTGAGGGTCTTTCACCAATCTGGGTTATAACAATATTACCAAGTGGTCTTAAAACCGGCTCTAACATCTCTCCAAACCATAAAATTCCTGTAATCCTGTTAGGACCTATCACCTTTCCTGGATTTAAAATTCCTTTTGGGTCCATTTTCTTTTTAAATTCTTTTAATTTTGAAACCCTTTCTTTACCTAAAATTTTTTCAGCCTTATTTACAAAATAAAGACCTGTTGCATAGGGTCTCCCACCATATTTTTCAGCAATTTTCATTATTGTCAAAACAAGCCCAAAAACAAAATTATAATTGAACTTTCTCTGATCAGATGGAATAAAACCAAGGATGACTGCTTCAGGTTTTTCATATTTTCCTTTTTTAATTATAACACCTTCTTTTACAACAGGCTGATCAACTTTTCTTTCAATCTCCTCCATAACATTGCCAAGATTTTCAAGGGGAACTATAATCTCTGCAGGAACAAGGGAAGGTCCTAATCTTTTAACAATCATCAGTTTAAATCTTCGCTCCCATTCATGTTTTGCAATTCTTTCACTTAAAATTTCTGCCTCACAGAGTTTTAGTATTTTCTCAATACAAGAGTATCTCAGATGTTGCTTTTTCTCTTGGAGCCACAGGAATACCCTTTTTATAAGCCCATTTTAAGAGTTCTACAATTTCTTCCTCACTCTGGGGCTGAATAATAGCATCAGGTATGGGCTCCCCAATAAAGAGTTTAACAAGGCTTGGAATTGCAGCAATATCATGAGAATAAAGTTTTCTTTCAACTTTGTCAAAACATACCCTTTCACCAAATTTTTCTTTGAGATATTTCCTTTCTTTATTTTTTATTTTTGCCATATTTTCTCCTTTTCAAATTTTTTCTTTTTATAATCAATTCTTTAAAAGTTATCCTTTTAAACTTTTTTTCTATTTCCTTCCTCAGATTTACCCATATAGGATGTACACTGCATGTATTACTCAACCTACATTTTCTTTTATCAACTGCACAAATATTTATAGAAATTGGTCCCTGCATCACTTCAATAACCTCCATGAGAGTTAAATTTGAAGGGTCTTTTAAAAGATAAAATCCACCCCCTTTCCCTTTTAAAGATCTAACAATTCCTTTTTTATTCAATCTCTGGAGTATCTTTGCTAAAAAAATTTTTGGGATAAATCTTTGTTTAGAAATTTCATTAACATCTGCTATTTTATTCTTTTTTTCACAAAGGTATAAAATACTTCTTATTGCATAATCAGTTTTTCTTGTTATAAACATATTTCCTCAAAAATAACACTATTTTGGTCTTATTTTATCATATAATATAATACAGGATTTTAAAAAAATTTTCAAGAAGGAAAGCATTGCAAAAATATTTTAAAAAATGTATTATAATGTTCTATGAAAATAATTAAAGGTAAACTGATTGAAAGGGTAAACAGGTTTACCTGTAAAGTAAATATAAAAGGGAAAATAAATGAATCTTATCTTGCAAATTCTGGGAGATTAGAAGAATTACTTGAAAAGAATAGAGAAGCAATTCTAATTGAGAAAAAAGGTAAACTTCCTTATAAACTTATAGGGATTAAAAAGGGTAATGTATGGGTATCAACGGATGCTCATCTTGTGAATAAATTTTTTGAAGAAGAAATTTCAAAGAATAGGGTGCCTTTTTTAAGAGGATGGAAGATAGAAGATAAAGAAAAAAAGGTAAATGGACATAGAATAGATTTTGTTTTAAAAAAAGGGAATAAAAGGATGTTTTGTGAAATAAAATCGTGCACCCTTGTCATAAATAAAATTGCATTATTTCCTGATGCACCTACAAAGAGGGGAATAGAACATATAAAACTTCTGATAAAAAACAAAAGAGAGGGAAGGGAATCATCCATCGTATTTATTGTACAGAGAGAGGATGCAAACACTTTTGCTCCAAATTCCATTATCTATCCAGATTTTTCAAAAGCCCTTTATGAAGCAATTTTTGAAGGTGTAAAAGTTTATTTAATTATAACAAAATTTAATCCTTACAAAATTTCTTTAAAAGCAAAAAAATATAAAGAGATGGACATCTTTGAAATTCTAAAAAATGAATATCATCTTTTTAGATATCCTGAGGTAATGATTAAAAAGTTAATAAAAAGGAAAGATAAAATTTATATGGAGATGGGAGGAACGGCATGTTTCTTTTGCTCCTTTGAAGAAAATCTATTTGATTTTATAGAATTTGCAAAAGAAAGGGGAATAAATTTAAAACTTGAAAAAATAAAAGTATCTGAAAAAATCGGCGCTCATTTAAAAATTTCACCTGTTTCCATATACCAGAATATGAAATCAAGATGAGGTAAAGGAATTTTGATTTTCTTTGAAAATTCCTTCATTTTATTTTCTATTTCAAGGTATCTTTTTCTTGAAAGGTTAACAGGAATTTCTTTTATAACATTAAATCTTTTTAAATTTTTTAAAATATGTCTATCCAGAATTGCTACATCTTCATAAAACCCGATGTTTCTTAAAAAATGGCTTGCCTCTTTATAACTCATCCCTTTTATATTTTTTACAAGAAATTCTCTTTTATCAAGAATGTTAGCAAATCTATTTAAAACTTCTTTTATTTTGATTCTACCATCCTTAAAGAAAATTTTTCTTGCATAAATTATGTATTTTGCTTTATTTTTATAAAATCTAACTCCTTTTAAAGTTTTTGAAATTTTATAGTAATTCCCTTTTAAAATCAAATTCTTTTCTTTTAAATTTAAAACATTTTCCCAACAAACCTTTGCTTTTGATTGCGGGGTTAGTAAGCAGAATACAAGTTCTGTAAATATTTCCTCTTCATTTCCTTTTTCCCATAAATTTTTAAATTCATAAAGTCTTTCAATTATTTTATCTTTTGTTTTTGAATATATTTCAAAAATTTCTTTCATCAAGTTTACCCTTCTTTTTCCTGTATTCTTCAAAAATTCTTTTAACTTCATCTATTTTTGCAACCTCATAAGGATCTTTATCATATCTTATTCTTTTTATTCTTGCAAATCTTAAAGCATAACCACTTTCATAAAATGGTGATTCTTCAATTTCTGAAAAATCAGTTTCAACAACGATATCGGGCTTTACAGTAACTCCATTTTCTTTATCCTTTATCTTCCTTGAAATTAAAACCTTTGTTATTTCTTCAAATTCCTTATCGGTTAAACCCTTAAATGTTTTGCCGAGAGGCAAAAATCTTTTACCTTCTCTATCAAGACATCCGAGTAAAAAATCTGAAAGCCACCCCTTTCTTCTTCCATGTCCCCATTCTGCTTCAAGGATAACAAGGTCAAGTGTATAAAAATTTTTTAATTTTAGCCAGTATTTTTTTCTTGAACCTATAAAGTATGGAGAATCAAGTTTTTTTATCATTATTCCTTCATTACCCTCCTCTATGCTCTTATTGAAAAATCTTTCAATTTCCTCTTTCTTGTCCGTTTCAATTCTATTTATTAAAAAATCTTCAGGAAGAGTATTTTTCAAAATCTTCCATCTTTCTTTGTTTGGTACTTCAAAAAGTTCTTCCCCATCTTTATAAAGAATATCAAAGAAAAATGGCTTTATAGAGGCAATCATTTTTCTATCCTTCCTTAAAATTATTTTCATCATATCCTGAAAAGGGACCATCTTATTTTCTTTATCAAACATAATTACTTCTCCATCAAGAACAAATTCCCCTTCTATACCCTTAAAAATCTCTTTAACTTCAAAAATGTTCTCTGTTATATCTTTTAAATTTCTTGAAAAAACTTTTATATCTTTATAACCTTTATGAACCTGAATCCTTATCCCGTCAATTTTATATTCAACTGCATATTTCCCGTAAGGGATTTCATTTATTGAATGAACTATTTCTGCAAGCATCGGAGAAAATGGTTTAAACAGTTCAAACTTTTTCTCTTTTAAAAATTCTTTACCCATTTTAAATATTTCTTCAATTGTTTGAGTAAAGTTGCCACTTTTTAAAAGCACACTATCAATCTCTTCCTCTTTTATTTTCAAGAATCTTGCAATTGCCTTTTTTATAATACCCTTTGAGGCACCATGCCTTATTTCTTGATTTAAAAACAGAATGAAAAACTCTCTTTCTTCATCAGTAAGTTTTTTGAATAAATTGTAAATTATATTAAGTTTTCTTTTGAACGATTCACGCCCTTTAACTTCCTTGAGAATTTTTAAAATTCTGTCAATTTCAAGAAGTTCAACACTTTTCCCACCTTCTTTTAAAATTAATAAATCTTTTAAACTTTTAAAACCTATGAAAAGTTTACCATAGGGAATCTCACCAGTAAGAAGTGATATTGCTATTTTAAATTCATCTTCCCTTAATTTTTTAAAAAAATCTACTAATAATTCAATTTTTAAATTGATACTTAAAACCCCTTTTAATTTAGAAGAAAAAAGAACTAATTCTTTTAACTTCACCTTATAAGGATTACCTTCCTTTTAACCTCCCTGTTTTTGATTCTAAATTTAAAAAATAAACTCCACTTTTAAAAGAACTGTAACATATCTTCCCTTTCACCATTTCCTGCTTTTTTAAATTCCTTCCTGATGTATCAAAAATTCTCAAATTGAAGGGTTCATTTAAAGAAATAGAAAATTTACCTCTTTCAATATCTATTTTTGGAGAGTGATAAACAAAATTTTTTTCATGAGTTTCAAGTTGAGGAGAATATCTAAATACTGACATTCTTGCACCGCCTGCATAACCCAATTTTTTGAAACCATATCCAGGGAAACAGGTGCAACACCCCATGGATCATTCTCAAATATGATTGTATCAGTTGTCCATGTATTCCCACCATCTTCTGTTTTTAAAAATATACCAAAATAAGAACCAGACCAACCATATCTATTTCCACCACCTGCTGCATATCCTCTTAAATTATCAACAAATTCAACTCCATATAGTCCATAATATCCTAAACCTGGTGGACCATACATTTCTGTCCATGAATTTCCACCATCTATTGTCTTTAAAATAAAACCGTAGGAATTTGCATCTTTATAACCAACCGCAATTCCTCTCTGTTCATCTACAAAATGGACATCCCATTATTATTCCCCTTCCCCCC
Organism: Caldifarciminota bacterium; assembly: GCA_965649125.1. Taxonomy (GTDB): domain Bacteria; phylum Hydrothermota; class Hydrothermia; order Hydrothermales; family Hydrothermaceae; genus JBDRZD01. Next base: position 19,899 of record CBFGJO010000014.1, read on the forward strand.
TGATTCATTTAATCTTTCATTTTTACTTAAGAATGACCACTTTATTTAATTTTGCCTTTCCCTTATTTTTAATCTTTAAAAAGTAAACACCTTTTGTGATATTACGATTTGCTATAACTTCGCGACCCTGTAAATCAAAAATCTTTACATCTTTAAGTTTAAATAAATCTTCAATTGATAAGAATGTGTAAATTGGTTCTTTTTTATTCAATTTTGAATTTTCAGCTATATACACACCTTGAACATAGAAGGAATCCAATGGAGTCATAACCACATATTCTCCGTCACTGAATTTGAAATAATATTTATGCCAGCCAGGTGAAAATGGACCTAAACTATCTTTCATAAAAAGTGAGGTGTCCTGATAAAAATGGTCAGGAGTTCCTATTAGATATGGATTTTCATCTATATAAAGAACTCTTAGAGGAGGAAGATTATTCTGTGCATCCCCATATTTTACCTTGAAACCAAAAAGAGTAAGAGTATCACCTGAAGGAGGATTAACCTGTCCTTCTGCTAAAACCGGAGAGGTATTCTGTCCAGGTGTTAAAGTATGGGTTCTTAAATACCACCTTGTTGGTTGAGTTGCATCCGCAAAATATGCTCCACCTAAATCTGCCCATGCAGTAGCGGCTGCAACTGCGAGAACACCATAATATGGACCAAAATTTGGATCATTTATAAGAGTTGATAAGTCAAAAGAAATGTGCAATTTACCACCTGATGTTTGGTGACTTATTGGACCTATATATGTAATCTGTGTTCCTCCATTAACAGCAATTTTATAGAGTCCTGGATCTGTTATATAAACAGGAGCATCTGCACGAACTGCAGCATAAAAAGTATCAGTAACATGATATGGATTTATAATTAAAAAACCATAGGCATACCATTCAAGGGGAATAATACCTCCTTCATCCCATGGCCAGGTTCCTGTTGCATTTGAAAGAACACCAAAAACTTTATTATCGGAATAGGTAACATGAAAATCTGTCAATTCAAGAAAATTCCCTGGTGCACCAGGTTGGACATCATTACCACTTTCAATGCATGCCTTTGCAAGAAGGTTTAAAGGAACAGGAAAAGTATTTGCTATATTCTTTGGGCTTTCAGTTGAAAAATTTAAACCTGAATCATCAACTGCGCGGAAATAAAAGAAGCTCGTTCCTGAACCTGGATAAATCCTGAAATTTTCATAGGTATTCTCATAGAAGTTATATCCAAGCAAGGAAAGAGAAAGAGAATCCCAGGAAGCCTGATTATTTGATGAAAAGAATAATCTTGCATAGATAACTGAATCAATACCGGTGGGCTGTCCAAGTGTATCCCTTAATGTATCAGGAATAGCATCAATATTTGCCCATATTGTATCATTTAAAACAGGTGCTGAGAAGGCAGGATAGAAAAGAAAAGGGGCAGTGAGGGAGAATTGCTCAAATTGGGCATTGAGTACCTTCACACATCCTACGATTACCCATACTACCCATAATCTTTTCATAGCACCCCCCTTAAAAATTGTTTTAAATTATAAAGTTTTTTAAAAAAATATTTCAAGTGTCAAGATAAAATTATTTTGCTAAATTTCCCCCTTTTCTTTATAATTAATTTTTTTAAAAAGGAGGTTTAATGCTTACAGATATTGAAATTGCACAAAGAGTAAAACTTTCACCAATAGAGGAAATAGCAGAAAAAATAGGAATAGAAGAGGATGAACTTATATTTTATGGAAAATATAAGGCAAAGATTTCATTGAGTGTTTTAGAAAGATTAAAGGATAAATCCAATGCAAAGATGATCCTTGTAACTGCAATGACACCAACACCTTATGGTGAAGGAAAAACAACAATAAGCATAGGTTTAACCCAGGCGTTATGGAGACTAAATAAAAAAGCAGTTGTTGCATTAAGAGAGCCTTCACTTGGTCCTGTTTTCGGAATAAAAGGAGGAGCAACAGGTGGTGGCTATTCTCAGGTTCTACCAATGGAAGATATAAATTTACATTTTACAGGTGATTTTCACGCAGTAAATTCTGCTCATAACCTTTTATCAGCAATGATAGATGCCCATATCCATCATGGGAATTCATTAAATATTGATACAAGAGAGGTGCTCTGGCCAAGGGCAATTGATATGAACGACAGGAGTTTAAGAAAAATAATTGTAGGACTTGGTGGGAAAACAAATGGTCCTGCAAGAGAAGATGGATTTGTTATAACACCTGCTTCAGAGGTTATGGCAATTTTAGGACTCTCAAAAGATTATAAAGATTTAAAGGAAAGGCTTGGTAACATTTTAATAGGTTTTAAAAGAACCGGTGAGCCAGTATTTGCAAGGGATTTAAAAGCAGAAGGTGCAATGGCTGCAATTTTAAGAGACGCATTGCTTCCAAATCTTGTTCAAACAATTGAAAAAGCACCAGCAATCATCCATACAGGTCCTTTTGGAAACATAGCCCATGGAACATGTTCACTTTTATCAATACTCCTTTCACTTAAACTTTCTGAAATTGCGGTTGTTGAGACTGGATTTGGCTCTGATCTTGGTGCAGAAAAATTCTTGAATATAGTTTGTCAACTCGGTGACTTCTCTCCTGATGCAGTTGTTATTGTTGCATCAATAAGGGCAATGAAGCATCATGGAGGGATAGGTAAAAAGGATTTGAAAATTGAAAATGTTGGGGCAGTTGAAAAGGGGTTTGAAAATGTAAAGGCTCATATAGAAAACATAAAGAATAATTTTGGAATACCACTTGTTGTTGCAGTAAATGTATTTCCCTACGATACTGATAATGAAAAAGAGAAACTAAAAGAATTACTTGAAAATGAAGGTGTAAAATATGCGTTCTGTGAAGCCTGGGCAAAAGGTGGGGAAGGAGCAATCCAGCTTGCCGAAAAAGTTATCTCTGTTTTTAATGAACAAAAAAATTATAAGCCACTTTATAAACTTTCTATGCCTTTAAAAGAGAAGATTGAGATTATTTCAAAAAAGGTTTATGGTGCTGACGGGGTTGATTATTCACCGAATGCCACTAAGATGCTTAAGAAGATTGAAGAAATAGGATTAAGTAATTCCTTTATATGTATGGCAAAAACTCAAGCATCTATAACTGATAATCCAAAAATTTTGGGAAGACCAAAAGGATTTAGAATAAAGATTGATGAAATTAGAATAAAATCCGGGGCAAATTTTATTGTTCCTTTATGTGGAGAGATAATGGAAATGCCAGGGCTTCCAAAAGAGCCTGCTGCTTTAAAAGTTGATTTAACAGATGATGGAATAATAAAGGGTCTATTTTAATGCATGAATACTCTTTAACTTTAAATCTTTTAGATATAGTTGAGGAGAAAGGTAAAAAGAACAACGCAAAAAAGATAATAAAGGTAAAATTGAAAATAGGAAAATTCTCAGGAGTTGAACCTATTTTGATTTCTCATTCTTTTGAAATATTAAAAAGAGAAAGAAAAATTTTAGAGGATGCTATTCTTGAAATAGAAAAAGAAGAAACAGAGTTAAAATGTAAAAATTGTGGGAAGATATTTAGTTGCGAAGATTTCCCTTTTGTATGTCCTGAATGTGGCAACATAGAGAGCGAAATAACAAAGGGCTCTGATATGATTATAGAAAGAATTGAGATGGAAATATAATGGGAGAAATAAAATTTGAGAATCTATCAATCCCGATTTTAAAAGCAAACGAAGTAATTGCAAAAAAATTAAGGGAAAAATGGGATAAAGAAAAAACATTTGTGGTAAATTTTCTTTCTTCTCCTGGTGCAGGTAAAACAACTCTGATTGAAAAAATTCTTCCCCATTTTAAAAATTTTAAAACAATTGTTCTTGTTGGAGATATTGAAACCCAAAGGGATGCAGAAAGAATTAAAAATAAAGGTTTTGAAGCAATACAGATAATAACAGGTGGAGCATGCCATCTTGAAGCAGTCATGATTGAGCAAATAGTTGATAAATTAAAAAACAGGTACGATTTTATCTTTATAGAGAATGTTGGGAACCTTGTATGTCCAGCAGTTTATGATCTCGGTGAGAATCTAAGGTTTACCCTACTTTCTGTTCCTGAAGGTGATGATAAACCAAAAAAGTATCCAAAAGCCTTTTTAACATCAAAAGGATTTATAATAACAAAGATAGACCTTATTCCATATATACAATTTGATATTGAAAATGTGAAAAAAGAGGCAAAAGAAGTGAACCCATCTTTAAAAATATTTGAAACATCAGCATTAAAAAATATTGGAATAGATGAGGTTGTAAAATTTATAAAAGAAGAAAGGGAGACCTGGATTAAGGGATTTTGAAAATTCAGAGATTAAAAGTAGAAATTGAAGGATTTGTTCAGGGAGTTGGATATAGACCTTTTGTTTATAGAATTGCAAAATCTTTAAACTTAAAAGGATTTGTAAAGAATACAAAGGAAGGTGTTTTAATTGAAGTTGAAGGTAAAAAGAAAGAACTTGAAAAATTCTTAAAAAAAATAAAGGATGAAAAGCCTCCACTTGCTTTTTACCACTTTTTTAATTTCTATTTTCTTGATAAAATAGGTTATGAAGATTTCAAAATTTTAAAATCTGATGAAAAGGGTAAATTAAAGATTTCCATACTGCCAGATATTGCAACCTGTAAAGAATGTGTGAAAGAAATATTTGATAAAAATGACAGGAGATATTTATACCCATTCACAAATTGCACAAATTGCGGACCAAGATTTTCAATAATAGAAAAATTGCCTTATGATAGAAAAAATACAACAATGAAGGTATTCAAAATGTGCAAGGAATGTGAAAGGGAATATAATGACCCGCTTGATAGGAGATTCCATGCTCAACCGAATGCGTGCAGGGTTTGTGGTCCAGAAATTTTTCTATATGATGAAAACAGAAATCTCCTTTTAAAAGGGAAAGAGGCAATTGAAAAAACCTGTGAGTTTATAAAAAAAGGATTTATAATAGGTTTAAAGGGAATTGGAGGATATCAACTCCTATGTGATGCTTTGAATGATAACGCAGTTAAAAGACTCAGGGAAAGAAAAAAAAGAGAAGAAAAACCTTTTGCTATTATGTTTCCTTCTTTAAAATACCTGAAAGAATATGTGTATGCTGATAAAATTGCAGAAATAATTTTAACTTCGCCTTCTTCACCAATTTTGCTGTTACCAAAAAAAGAAAATAAAAAATTATCAGAATATGTTGCACCTTCAAATCCTTACCTTGGTGTTTTTTTACCCTACTCTCCCTTACATTATATTTTAATGAATAAACTAAATATCCCGGTTGTTTGTACCTCCGGGAACATAAGTGATGAACCAATTGTATTTGATGATGAAGAGGCATTTAAAAAACTTAGAGGGATTGCCGATTATTTTTTAATTCACAATAGAAAAATAAAAAGATATGTGGATGATTCTGTAATTAAAATAGTTTTTGGAAAGGAATATATAATAAGAAGAGCAAGGGGATACGCACCAGCACCTATAATATTCAAAGAGAATTTACCAAGCATTTTAGCAGTTGGCGGACATTTAAAAAATACGATTGCAATATCAAAGGGTAAAAAAATATTTATATCACAGCATATAGGAGACCTTGAAAATGAAGAAAGTTATAAGGGATTTTTAAATACTATTGAAGATTTTAAAAGAATTTTTGAATTTGAACCTGATTATGTTGCCCATGATGCACACCCTGAATATCTTTCAACAAAGTATGCAAAAGAAAACTATGAAAATCTGATTCCTGTTTATCATCATCATGCCCATATTGTCTCCTGTATGGTTGATAACGAGATAGATGATAAGGTTTTAGGTGTTTCATGGGATGGAACAGGATATGGGAAAGATGGAAAAATATGGGGAGGAGAATTTCTAATATGTGATTACAAAGATTTTTACAGGATTGGAACATTCAGGGAATTTAAACTCATTGGTGGTGATAAAGCAATAAAGGAACCAAGAAGAATTGCTTTGGGGGTTCTTTATGAAATTTTTAAAGAAAAGGCTTTTGACCTGGATTTAGAACCTATAAATTCTCTGAACGAGAAAGAAAAAGAAAATTATAAAATAATGCTTGAAAAAAATATAAATACTTTTTTTACAACATCATCAGGAAGAATTTTTGATGCAGTTTCTTCAATACTTGGAATAAAACAAAAGATAAGTTATGAAGGGCAGGCAGCAATGATGCTTGAATGGATTAGCAACAATGAAATAGAAGAATTTTATGATTTTGAAATTAAAGAAAATAGCATTTTAATATTTGATTGGGAGCAAACGATTAAAGAGATAATAAATGATTTAAAAAATGGAATTGAAAAAGAGATAATATCTTCAAAATTTCATAATACACTTGTAGAGGTTATATGGGAAATAGCAAATAAAGTAAAAATTAAAAAGGTATTATTATCAGGTGGTGTATTCCAGAATAAAATATTAGTTGAAAAGACATACAAGAAACTGTCAAAAAAATTTGAGGTTTATATTCATCAGAGAATTCCTCCAAATGATAATGGAATCTCCTTAGGACAACTTATAATAAGTTCAAAAAATGTGTAAATAAAAAAATCAATTCATAAAAATTTTAAATATCCCTGAACCTACCAAAACCCAGAAAATTTCAACAGGTGCTCTTCCAAAAGCGAGTGAAATTAAAAAATCTCTATTTTTAACCCCTATAAAGCCTGCAAAATAACATAAAAGGTCCTTAGGAATACCAGGGATAGGTGCTAAGAATAAAATAATTAACCATAAAATACTTTTTTCAACAATCTTTTTCCTATATTTTTCAATTTTTTTAAACTTCTCAATATTTATAATTTTTCCTTTTGTTAACTTACCAAGAAGAAAACCTGTAAAAGAACCAATAAGATTTCCTGTTATTGCCATTAAACTTCCTAAATAAATTCCATATAAAAACCCCATTAAAAATGGGAAAATATGCCCCGGAATTGGAGCAACTACAACCTGGAAGGAATGTAATAAGACTAAAACAAAAGGTGCAAAATTTTTTGTTCTTTTAACTATTTCAAGAATATGTTCTTTATTATAGGGATAAAGAAGATATAAAAAATAAAGAAGGAAAGAAAAAAATAAAATTAAAATTATCACCTCAAATTTTTTCATATTTAAATTATAAAGTATTTATTTTTTAAATTTATTATGAATTGATTTTTTTCTTCTTTTGATTTTATAATTACTCACTTAAAAGGAGGATTATTTTGAACAAAAAAGAGGTTCCTGAAAAACTTGATACTCATATAGGTAATGAAACTTCTATTAAAGGTGAAATAAATTCTTCTGGGGGAATAAGAATAGATGGTGAATTTGAAGGGAATTTAAATGTCAAGGGATTCTTGATAATAGGGAAAAATGGAAAAATAAAAGTGAATGAAGCGAAGGTAAAAGACGCAAATATTGCTGGGAATTTTGAAGGCAAATTATTTGCAGAAAACAGGGTACATCTTGAAAAGGGAGCAAATTTCAATGGAGAAATAGTATGTAAGACCCTTGTAATTGAAGAAGGAGTAATATTTAATGGAAGTTGTATAATGGGTAAAGAAGGAACACAGAAAACTGAATCCAAGAAAACTTAATGCAAGAAAATTTTCTATCAATAATCACTGTAAATTTTAATGGAGGAAGATATTTAGACTATTTTTTAAAATCAATAATCCTTTATCCTCCGCAAGTTTCCTTTGAAGTAATTGTAATTGATAATGCTTCAAAAGATAAATCTTTTGAAAGAGCAAAGGAAAAATATAAAAATTTTCCATTTATAAAATTTATAAAATCTAATAAAAATAGAGGTTATGGTGGTGGATGCAACTTGGGTCTAAAGTATGCAAAAGGTGATACAATCATATTTTCAAACCCTGATGTGGTTGTTTTAAAAGATACCTTTGAAAAACTTATTAAAGAGATAAAAAATGAAGAGGGAATTGGGGCAATAGGTCCTAAACTATTAAATCCTGATGGTTCATTCCAGCCAAGTTGTAGAAGATATCCAAGGTTTAAATATCTTTTATCTGGAAGAAGGTCACTTTTATCAAAATATCTCAAGAATAACCCTTTAACAAAAGAATTTATGTATATTAATTTTGAAAATGTAAAAAATGGGAAGATTCTCGTTGAAAGTATAATGGGTGCATTCTTTATAACAAAAAAGAAAGTTTTAGAAAATGTAGGGGATTTTGATGAAAGATTTTTTCTTTATGCAGAGGATACTGATTTATGTTATAGAATGAAAGAAAAAGGATATAAAGTATATTATCTTCCAGAAGCACAGGTTATACATTATCACGGGAAAAGCAGAAAATATTTAGGTATAAAATCACTCTATTTATTAAGAAGGTCAATTTATCTTTTTTTCAAAAAGCATTATAAATTAAATATTTTTAAAAAAATAATCCTTTTTATTGGTATGATTTTTACCTTATCCTGTGATCATTTTATCAAAGCATTGGGCAGAGAAAAAATCTAATGGAACTTGTAAATCTTAAAATAAAAGAGGAAGAAAAAGAAAGTATAATCAAGGAAGGAGAAAAAGGGAAAAAAATAGAAATAGATGAGGATTTAATTTTTGATCTTGAAAAAATTGCGATAGGCGCTTTTTCCCCTCTTAAAGGATTTATGAATGAAGAAGAAGTTTTTTCCGTAATTGAAAAAATGAAACTACCTGATGGTTTTCCATGGACAATTCCTGTTATCCTCCAGATAAAAAAAGAAGATTTTGAAAAAACTGTTAAAGGGGAAAAAGTATTCTTAATGTTTAATAACGAAATATATGGATTTATTTATGCTGAAGATAAATACAAAATAAATATTGATTATTTATGTGAAAAAACCTTTGGAACAAAAGATGAAAGGCATCCTGGTGTACTCCATTTTAAAAGAAAAGGTGAATATGTAATTGGGGGTGAAATAAGGCTTATTAAAAAGCCTGTCCACCCATTCAAATCTTATGAGTATGAACCATCTGAGACAAGAAAGATATTTAAAGAAAGAGGATGGAAAACAGTATGTGCTTTCCAGACAAGGAATGCACCTCATAGAGGTCATGAATACCTTCAAAAATTAGCGCTTGAAATAGTAGATGGGCTATTTATTCAGCCAATCCTTGGAAGAAAAAAAGAGGGTGATTTTTCAAACGATACAATTTTAAAATCCTATGAAGTGCTTATTGAAAATTATTTTCCAAAAGAAAGGGTATTCCTATCAGGGCTTTCCACATGGATGAGGTATGCAGGTCCTCGTGAGGCAATATTCCATGCAATTGTAAGGAAAAATTATGGTGCTACCCATTTTATTGTCGGGCGAGACCATGCGGGTGTTGGTGATTATTATCCTCCTTATGCAGCCCATGAAATCTTTGAAAATTTTCCCCATCTTGGAATTGAAATAATAAAGGTTTACTCTGTATTCTATTGTAAAAAGTGTGACTCTATTGTTTCAGAAAGAACATGTAACCATTCAAAAGAATACATAGAGGATATAAGTATGACAAAAATAAGAAAGATTATAAAAAATAATGAAGTTCCAAGCGAAAAGATTTTGAGAAGAGAAGTTTTTGAAATATTAAAAGAAGAGATTTTAAGATAATGTTTTTTGAAAAAGAAAAAAGATTATTTCTAATTGGACTTGATGGTGTTCCCTATTCTTTAATTAAAGAATTTATAGATAATGAAGATCTATTAAATTTCAGAGAAATATTTGGGGATGGTGATTTTTTGCAGATGGATTCAGTTTATCCAACAATCTCATCAGTTGCATGGACTACAATTATAACAGGATTTGATCCCGCAGGACATGGAATATATGGATTTGTAGAACCAAAGGAATTTTCCTATGATGTGTTTATACCGAATTATAAGAGTATAAAGAAAAAAACGATTTATGATTATTTAAATGATTTAAAAATAATATCAATAAATGTGCCAATAACCTATCCTGTATTTAAAATTAATGGAATTTTAATCTCAGGATTTCTTGCACCTGATTTAAAAAAAGGAGTATATCCTGAAAAAATTTTAGATTTTCTTTTAAAAAAAGGATACATCCTTGATGTTGATCCATGGCTTGCAAGAGAAGGCAAAAAAGAAGAGTTTCTTGAGAAAATTTATTCTGCAACAGATAAAAGATTTTTAATAATGGAGGAATTCTTAAAAGAAAAAGGTAATGTAAATATATTACATATAATGGAGACGGATAGACTCTTTCATTTTTTTATGAATGATAAAAAAATTATTTTAGATTATTTTAAATTTCTTGATGAAAGGATTTCAAATTTTATCAAAAAAATAAAGGATTATGAACTTATAATTTTATCCGACCATGGATTCTGTCAGATAGAAAAGGAAGTAAATATAAATGCAATATTAAGAGAAAAAAAATTATTGAAATTTGAAAGGGAAGAGCCCGAGTCTTTTTCTGATATAAAAGAGGATTCCTTATTTTTTTCAATGACACCTGGAAGAATATATTTTAATTCAAAGGAAAAAAGACCGAAGGGAAAATTAAGCGAAAAAGAAATAGAGGGAAAAACTATTGAGGTTTTTGAAATTTTTAAAGATTTAAAATTTGAAGGTAAAAAAGTTATAAAAGAAATTAAAAGTAAGGAGGAAATTTTTGGGGAAATATGCGAGGGCTCTCCACCAGATTACCTTTTAATTCCAGAGAATGGGTTTGATTTAAAAGGAGATATAAAGGATAAAAGGATATTTTACAATTCGGAACTAACTGGTATGCATACATATGACGATGCCTTTTTATTCATTAAAAATTATAAAATAAAGAAAAGACCAAAATTAAAGGATGTTTTACCAACAATTTTGAAAATTTTAAATAAAAGTCCTGAAAAATTAGAAGGGGAAGTTTTGATTTGAAAAAGTTTAAATGGGGAAAAATAAAGACTTACTCAATAAAGGAAAGAAAAAATAAGTTGAATGTTTCAAATTTTATAAAACTTGAAAAGAAAAAATTTATTGATCTAATTCCAGAAGTTTTTAAGGCAAACGAACTCAAAATTCTGGTGGAGAGAATAAGGAATGCTAAAGAAAGGAATAAAAAAATAGTGTGGATGATAGGTGATGCCGTTATAAAATGTGGTCTTACACCACTTTTAGCCCAGCTTGCAAAAAACGGGTTTATAACTTCCATTTCAGGTCAGGGTGCAGTTGCAATCCATGACATAGAGATTGCATTGATCGGTGAAACCTCAGAAGATGTTGAAGAAACTCTAAAAGATGGGAGATTCGGAATGGCAAATGAAACAGGCGAATTCTTTGCAAAGGCACTTGAAATTGGAAGAAAGGAAAATAAGGGAATGGGAGAAATATTACCTTTATATTTAGAAAAAATCAATCCACCTTTTAAAGAATATTCTTTGATTTATAATATGTATAAACTAAATATACCAATGACATTTCATGTAGCAATAGGAACAGATATAACTCATATTCATCCATTTGCAAAAGGTGAGGATATAGGATTTGGAACATTTAAAGATTTTCAGAGGTTCTGTGAAATAATTTCGGGTCTTGAAGGAGGTGTTGTTTTAAACATTGCATCCAGTGTTATAATGCCCGAAGTATTTTTAAAGGCACTTTCTGTTGTAAGGAACCTCGGATTTAATGTTAAAAAATTTACTGCCTGCAATATTGATCAGATTCAACATTATAGACCAATCCAGAATGTTGTAATAAGACCGACACAGGAAGGAGGGAAAGGTTTATCAATAACAGCAAATATAGAAATATTTTTACCAGTTCTTGGACTTATCTTACTTGAAAGAATATAAAATTGCAATATTTGGATTATCCAATTTGCTTGGAAAATCTTTATACAAAATTTTAAAAGAAAAGGGGTATAAAATAAAAGGTTATTCAAGGAACAAAAAGGGATGGTTTGAGGATGAATATGAAAACTGGGAAGGAGGAAAAACCCCCGAAATAAAGGAAGATGTTATAATTTATCTTGCATCAATTTCTGGCAACTGGCAGGTAATAAAAAATCCCTGTGAGGCTTTCAAGGTCATTGTAAAATCACCTTTTGAAATAATGAATAAATTAAAGGAAAAAAGTTATTTCTTATACGCATCCTCAGCAAGTGTATATCCTGAAAAGGATAAAGAAAAAAAAGAAGAAGAAGCAAATCCAGAAAACTTATACGGTGCAATGAAGTATTCAGCAGAGATATTATTAACAAACTTATCAAAAATTAAAAATATAAAATTCTGTGCCTTGAGATTTTCAAGAATTTATGGGGAAGGAATGGAAAGGAATCCCATCGCTGATTTTTTAAAAGGGATAAAAGATAAAAAAATTATATTATATGATGATTTAGAAGCAGAATATGATTATATATATGTTAAGGATGCGGCAAATGCGATAGTTTTTGCAATTGAAAAAGGTCTTGAAGGTGTTTATAATATAGGGAGTGGAAAAGGAATAAAGGTTTATGAAATAAAAAAGATTTTTGAAAAGATTTTAAAAAAAGAGTTTGAAATTGAATTTAAAATTAAAAGAAAAGGGAAAGATTTGATGAATATTGAAAAAATAAAAAATGAAGGATTTGAAATTAAATATGGAATTGAAAATGGAATAGAAGAATTAATAAGAAATCTTCATCTTAATTTATAAATTCCTCTAAGGTTTCCAATCTTTTTGCCCAGAAAATAGGATTATCTAAAGGAGAAAGATTTTCCCTTGAATAACCCCTTTATCGGGATTTAAAATTTTGGCAAATATCTCTGCTGTTTCCTTTGCCCTCACCTTACCACTCTCAATTATTATCTTCGGTTTTAAATTGATTTTTAAAAGAAAATTTGCAACATTCTCACTTTCCCCTTTTCTGTTAAATGTCTTTCAGGGTCCTCTGATTCAGGTTTTGCCTCACGATGCTGAACAAAAAAGAAAATATTTTCCATATTTTAATCAACTGCTATTTAATGTATAAATTGTACTCATCTAAACCAAAATTAACTATTGAAAATTAAATTTCTATTGTTGGTTTACCTGCCCATTTTTAAAAAATATATTTAGGTAAAATCTTTAACTCTTTTTTAAAATTTTTTTCTTCAATCTTTATATATTCTCCCTTTTCCCATAACTTGAGTTGGTCATAAGAATTCTTATCAAGAAAATGACCACTTTGACCAGGTGGTAAAACTGTATAAATATCATCATTTTTTAAATCAACAATCATCCTCATTGAAGGACCTTCTACAATATCAAATGGATTTAAAAGTGAATATCCCATCTTGTTTGGTGTCTCAGGGCTTCCTGAAACACTTACAGGTCCTTTTGTAAAAAATTTTTTAAATAAAGGGATATTTGAAAATGGGTGCTTAAATCTTGCCTTTGCATATTTCCCATATTTTTCAAACCTTATCTTGTTTGAAAATTTCTTAAAGGCAGAAACTATTATTTTATCATTTATATTACCATTTTTTAAATTGGTTTCAAAAGAGGAAAATGGAACAAAATATAGATTCATAAATTCTTTATAAAGGGTATCCCCCAATAAAGGTAAAAAATATTCTTCCATGATTTTAAGAATGAGTCTGGAATAAATATAAGGCTCTATTCTCTCCTTATCAAAAGAAAAGTCCCATTTTTTCAAAATTTCAAGAATTTTTTTCTCCTTTTTATTCAAATTTACATTTTTCAAAACTTTAAAAATTTTTTCAAGAACAAATTTTGAAAATTCACTTTTTATATCATTTTGAATATTTTTCAACGAATCAAAATTTATCTCTTTAATTCTTTTTAAATTCTCCTCATATCTTTTTGCCCTTCCTGAAAATGAAAAATATACAGAAAGATAATAAGGAAATTCTCCAAAGGGGGGATTGTTTGTAGAAAATAAATATCCAGAAGGAGGATTGAAAATACAGGGAATCTCATCATAAGATAGAAAATCTTCAGGGAAATCAGTTCTTGGTAAAACCAGAATTTCTCTTTTCCTTTCAATCCATCCACAGGGAATATATAAGATATTTTCAAATTTATCAGCAATTATAAAATTTAAAGAAGGGGTTTTAAATTCCCTTAAAGCTTCCCTTGCTTCAAAAACATTTTTTGATAAATATAAATTGTATATTGAAAGAAACTCATGGGAAATTAAAAATCCTCTCCAGAAATAGATAAATACACTATCTTTATTTTCCTTAATAACTGGAAAACCATTTTTTAATAACACCCTTATTTTCTTTATCTTATTTTTTACCTTTATATCTTCATAAATTGTATCAATCTTTCCTTTTTCTAATTTTATAAAATCGCCCTCATCAAGACATAAAGATGTTATACCTACTGCTATCTTTGAATTTTTCCCTGGAATAATCAAAGGAACGCCAGGAACGGAAAAACCCATTAAAAGAAGTGTATCAATCTGTAATATATTAAAAAACCAGAAAGGTGGAAAGGTAAGCTCAAGATGAGGGTCATTTAATAAAAATGCAGGATTTTTTATTGCACATGCATTTGATGATAAATTGAAATTGCAGAAATTTTTTAAGATGGATAAAATATCATCAACTTCTTTTAACTTTCCTTTAAAACTTAAATCCCCTATAAAAGGAGCATCAGAAGGATAAGAAGGTATTATTTTTTTTAAAATTTCTTCTCCCTTTTTATTTTTTATCTCTGTAAAAAACATATCACCTTTGAAGGAAAAATTTAAACCCCATGCAATAAGTTTGCCAATCTCAATTGAATTAACCGGTCTCCATTTTTCTGGAAAATATCTTAAAATTAAAAATTCAGGAGGTAAAAGACCTTTATTTTTTTCTATAAAGGCGTTCACACCTTCAGAATAAGATTCAAGCATCTCTTTTTCAAAAGGATAAAGGGAGTTTATAATGGATTCACAATTCCTTTTTATTCCAATTGACACAAAAAGGGAGTCCACCTTAAAGGTTTTTTCACCAAATATTTCAGAAAGTTTACCCTCACAAATTCTTCTCCATAAATCCATCTGGAAAAGCCTGTATTGAGCATGAATATAACCTTGCACAAAGAAAAGGTCATGAATATTTTTCGCCTTAATCCATGGAATTCCATATTCATCAAATTTAACTAAAACTGTGTCTTTTATTCCTTTTAAAGTTATAATTCCACTTTTCTTTGGTATTCCAATGTAAAAATAGAAAAATAAACTTAAAAAAAGGAATAGGGAAAAAACTAAAATTGCGATAAATATTCTTTTGAACATATAAAGAATTTTATTATAATCCTTTATAATTTTAAAAATGAAATTTGGAATTGATGTATTTTTAAAAGAAATAAAGAAATATAAAAATAAAAAATTTGCAATTTTAACAAATCATTCTTGCACTTCAAAGAACTTAATCCCCTCTTTTAAAATAGTTTCTGAAAAATTAAATTTAAAATTAATACTTGCTCCTGAACACGGACTTTTTGGAACCATGCAGATGGAAGAGAAAATAGAAGACGAGTATTTCTGCAATATCCCTATTATAAGCCTTTATGGCAAAAAGGGAGCCTTTATTCCCGAAAACATTTTTAACGAGTTTGATATTTTAATAATAGATATTCCTGATACAGGCTCAAGATATTATACTTATAAATGGACAATGATGATGTGTATTGAAAAATGTTCAAAATATAAAAAAGAGGTTATAATTCTTGATAGACCAAACCCTTTAAATGGAATTGATATTGAAGGACCTCTCTTAGATAAGGATTTTAAATCATTTGTCGGATATTATCCAATTCCTGTTAGATTCGCCTTAACACCTGCAGAACTTGCAATCTATTTAAATAAAAAATTCAAAATAGGATGCGAAATAAAAGTTTATAAAATGGAAGGATGGGAAAGAAAATTTTATTTTGATGATTTAAATTTAAAATGGACTTTGCCTTCACCAAACATTCCTGATTTTGAAACCTGCCTTTTATACGCTGGAATGTGTTTATTTGAAGGCACAAACATATCAGAGGGAAGGGGAACTACAAGACCTTTTAAAATATTTGGTGCTGATTTTATTGAACCATTTAAAATAGAAAAATATTTTAAAAATTTAAAAGGTGTTATTTTAAAGCCTGCTTATTTAAAACCATTATGGAATAAATATAAAGGCAAAATATGTGGGGGATTTGAAATTTATATTAAAAATAAAAAGAAATTTAAACCATTCAAAACAGCAATTGAAATAATAAGGATTTTAAAAAACATTTATCCTGAAAAATTTGAATGGAAAAAGCCACCTTATGAATTTGAAAAAAATAAAATGCCATTTGATTTACTTAGTGGAAATTCCTATATAAGGGAAATGATAGAAAAAAACTTTGATTATGAGGAAATTGAAGAAAAATGGAAAAAGGATTTAAAAGGATACAAAGAAGAAATTAGGGAGTTTTTCCTTTATAATTAAAAACTATGAAAAAATTTTTATATGGACCTGTTTTATCAAAGAGATTTGGAAGATCACTGGGGGTTGATTTATTACCCCATAAAACATGCAATTTCAATTGTGTTTACTGTC
>CBFGJO010000015.1:0-25446 GCA_965649125.1 Caldifarciminota bacterium
ACAATAGGGGATACTGCATCATAAAAATATAAAAATTCTTCACCAATATATTCTTTTAATTTATTTGCAAATTCTTCATGTGTTAAAGGACCTGTTGCAATTATACATATTCCATCAGGTAATTCCTTTACCTCTTCTTGTCTTACCTCTATGTATTCATTTTCTTCAATTTTTTCAGTTACATATTTTGAAAATTTCTCTCTATCTACAACAAGTGCCTTCCCCCCATCAATCTTTGCATAATTTGCTGCTTCAATTATAAGTGAGCCAAGCATTTCTAACTCTTTTTTTAAAAGACCATGTGGATGAGTAATTTCTTTTGATTTTAATGAGTTTGAGCAAACAAGTTCAGCAAGATAAGGTGTTTTATGAGCGGGTGTCATTTTAAAAGGTCTTGATTCATAAAGAATAACCTTTTCCTTTCTCTTTGCTATCTGCCAGGCTGCTTCACAGCCTGCTAATCCTCCCCCTATAACCTTTATTTCCAATTCACTCCTTCTTCTGTAACTACTGAATCAACTAAATTTAATGGAATGCTTTCAAAATAATAATCGTCAAGAACAAGATGCTTTAAATTGTTTGAAATCTTTAAAGTAGAACATAAAAGATAGGATTTCACACCGAAGTTTTGTGAAAGTATAAGGATTATTTTTGTTCCAACTTTATTATAAAACCCCTCATCATATATTGCATCTGCCCCTATAAATATTGCGTTCACCTCTTCAAGTGCCCTTATTATATGAGTATCTGGAATCCTTCTAACATTAAAATCATACCTTGTTAAATCCTTTTCAGTTTTTTTACCCTCCGCACCTGGCTCAGAATCAGTACATATTATTTCTTTAATATTCACCTTATCTTTTATATATCTCAAAGTTCTTATAACAGTTGATGAATTTGAATGAGTTAAAACTTTTAGTTCCTTTGGTAAAATCTTTAAAAGGTTTTCAGAAATTTTTGGGATTGCACTCTCTATTTTAAAAATCAGTTTATCTATTATATTTTTCACATCATCACTTTCTTTTGCAAATATTTCCATCGCCTTATAAAAAACAGCCATCTGCGGTTTTGCCTCAATTATTCTTTGAAGTGATTTGAGTATATCTTCCTTTTCAACCTTTACATTTGATTTTTTTATCTCTTTTAAAAAAGTAAAAAGGAGTTCTTCAGAGCCTGCTGTTAAATTCCTTGAAATCTTAAACACTATTCTTTCAAGCATTCTCTTTTTTCAAAGCGGGAGACGGGAGTCGAACCCGCAACCCCCGGCTTGGAAGGCCGGTGCTCTTCCCATTGAGCTACTCCCGCAATGGAGGGGGAGGGATTCGAACCCCCGAAGGCATTCGCCAGCAGATTTACAGTCTGCCCCCGTTGTCCACTTGGGTACCCCTCCTATATAAAGCCGGCGGAGGGATTTGAACCCCCGACCTGGTGATTACAAATCACCTGCTCTTCCATCTGAGCTACGCCGGCAAAACTTTTAAGTTTATTATTATACAAAATTTAAAAAATTAAGTCAATTGAATTATCTATTAATCTTTTTTTAAAATTTTAAACTTAAAAGGGAGGAGGTATGAAAGAATTTAAATACATAAAATTTTCAAAGGAAGATGGAATAGGTATTCTAACATTATCAAGGCCAAAGGTTAACGCTTTAAATAAAGAGATGCTTCTCGAAATTGAATGCGCCCTTTATTATATAGAAAATGAAGAAAAAGATATAAGATGTTTGATAATAAATGGAGAGGGTGATAATTTTTGTGCAGGTGCAGATATAAAAGAAATGAAAGATTTTTCAGCAAAAGAGGCAAGGGAATTTTCTGAAACAGGGCATAGAATTTTAAAGAAACTGGAAACTCTTAGGATCCCTGTGATTGCATCAGTTCATGGATACGCGCTTGGTGGAGGATGCGAGTTAATGCTTGCCTGTGATATAAGGGTCGCATCAAGGAACGCAAAGATAGGGCAGCCTGAGGTAAAGATTGGTGTTTTACCTGGATTTGGTGGCACACAAAGGCTTGCGAATTTAATCGGGAAGGGGAAAGCAATGTATTTGATTTTTACAGGTGAATGGATAGATGCTGAAAAGGCTTATGAAATCGGGCTTGTTGATTTTTTAACAGATGAAGGTAAACATCTTGAAAAGGCAAAGGAGATAGCAAACAAGATTAAGGAAGCAGGTCCTAATGCAGTTTCTTATTCAAAAAGGGCAATTTATTACGGGCTTTCACAAGGGCAGGGACTTGAATATGAGAAAGAGGTTTTTGGACTTTTATTTTCAACAGGTGAACCTAAAAAGGGTATAGAGGCTTTTCTTGAAAAAAGGAAATTAGAATGGTAAGGATAAGGTTAACTTATATAATTTCAGGCATTTCCTTTTTTCTTCTTTTATTAATCCTGTTTTTTATCCAGAAAAGGGAAGGTAAGTTAATAATTAAAGAGGAAAAGATTGAAAAAATTCCATCTGAAGAGGAAATAATAGAAGGAAAGAAAGTAAAGGAATACTGGATGGGTGTTTATATAAGAAGTGAAAAGATAGGTTATGTGGAAACAAGGGAGATAGAAAAACCTGGTGGTTTTGAAATAAATCAGAGAATGATAATTCAGGCTATAATGCTTGGAGAAAAAAAAAGGGTAACAGCACAAACAATTGTCAATACTGATAAGGATTTTAGATTAGTGAATTTTGACTTCTTTTTATTTTCTCCTGACCAGGAGATGAAATTGAAGGGCGAAAGAGTTGGAGAAAAATTAAAACTTTATTATAAAGAGAGGGTTGAAGAAATAGAACTTGGAGAAGTTGCATTTTTACCGGTTACACTTGAAGCATTTTTAAAGGAAAAGAAAATAAAAGAGGGGGAGAGGATAAGCTTCAGGATGTTTGACCCATCAGTAAAACAGGTTGCTGATGCAATCCTTTTCTATAAGGGAAAAGAAAAAATAAATTATAGGAATAAGAAAATAGATGCACAGGTTTATGAGTATGAATTTGCAGGAATAAAACAAAGGATATATTTAAAAGATGACGAGATAATAAAGGAGGAATTACCTTTTGATATGGTTCTTTTAAAGGAGGAAAAAGAGGAAGCACTAAGGATTTCTGAAAAACCAATGGATATTTTATTTAAATATGCGATAAAACCAAAAGGCAAAAAGATATCTTTAAATGCAAAAAGGATTATCTATAAACTATCAAATATAGATCCTAATATCCTTGACCTTGAATTTGGTAACCAGAGGATTGTTGAAAAGGGTAATGATTATGCAGTTATTGAGGTTGAGAAGAAAGAAATTGAAGATGTTGAAAATTTAAACATAAATGAGAATTTTGAAAGTTATTTAAAGCCCACACTTTTTATCCAATCTGACAATGAAGAGATAAAGGATAGCGCAATAAAATGGGCAAAAGGTAAAAACTTTACAGAAAGAGCAAAAAATTTAATGTATAAAGTATTCAATTACCTTTCAAAAGAGGCATCCGTAACAATACCCTCTGCAATTGAGGTTTTACATAATAAAAGAGGGGATTGTAATGAGCATTCAATACTCTACGCATCACTTTTGAGGGCAATAGGAATCCCTTCAGAAATTGTTGTTGGTCTTATATATCAGGAAGGGTATTTCTGGTATCATGCATGGAATGCAGTATATTTGAACAAATGGATATTTGTTGACCCGACATATTTTGAGTTTCCTGCTTCATGTTTACATATAATGTTAAAAACCGGAGAAATAGAAAGGCAGGCAGAAGTTGCAGGAGTTGTCGGTAAGATTGAGATAGAAGTTATTGAAGTAAGTGAAGGCTCTTGAATTAAAAAATATTTTTAAAGATTTTGGGAAATTTAAACTTGGTCCTTTAAGTTTCTCTATTCAAAAAGGAAAAATACATATATTAGTTGGACCAAATGGCTCTGGAAAAACAACAACATTAAAAATAATAGCAGGGATTTTGAAGGAGGATGGGGGTGAAATTTATTTAAATGGAATAAAAACGGACAAGAATGAAAATTTTAAAAAAAGGGTCGGATTTATTCAAGATGAGCCATTTGTTTATCCTTATCTTTCGGGGATTGAGCAGATATTCTTTATAGCAAGTTTTTACGGAGTAAAAAAGGAAGAGGCAAGGAAAAAAATTGAATATTTTTCAAAAATTTTTGATATGGAAGAATGGATAAATGAGGTTTCAAAAAATTATTCCCAGGGCATGAAACAAAAAATAAACATCGTTCAATCTCTCATACATGAACCTGAAATTATCTTAATTGATGAACCTATTATAAGTCTTGATCCAAAAGCAATTTATAACTTTAAAAATTATTTAAAGGATTTAAAAAGAAATAAAAGAGGTGTATTGATTGCTACTCATTCTCTTGAATTTGCAGATGAAATGGGAGACAGAATAATTTTTTTAAGAAATGGGAAAATTATTTTAGAAGATGAAAAGGAAAAACTTTATAAAAATTATAAAACAGAAAAACTGGAAGAAATATTTATCCGTATTTACACACCCGAGGTGTAATTTTTGGCTTTAATTGGATTAAAGTTGACAAAAATTAAAAAAATTCTATATAATCATTTATTTAAATTAAATAAAAAACAAAGGAGGAAAAATGAAGTATATTCTTTACATACTAAATATAATTCTTGCAGCTTTTTTAGTCTTTATAATTGTTTATCCTCAATTTAAAGCAACGCAGATTCAGGAAATGCAAATTGTTGCTTCTCCCGAACTTGCAAGTTTTCCTATTTTTGTGGCAAAAGAAAAAGGATATTTTGATGAAAATAAGGTTAAAGTTTTAATTGAATATACTGTTTCAAGAGAGGATCTAGTTGAAGAATTAAGAAAGGGAAAGTTTGAAGTTCTTGCAGGATATTCTCTTGTGAATTTTCTTTATGAAGGATTATCAAATGTTGATAAACTCAGGTTGATAGGTATGGTTATTGAAGAAAGAGATTATCCTTTTACAGCAGTAGTGATAAAAACAAAGGAAAAAAAATTATCATTTAAACTTTTTGATGATAAAATTATAGCAGTTCCTTCGTGGAGGAAGGATGTAGAGATTTTTAAAAAATGGCTCACTTTAAACAAGGTTAAAATTAATGAAGGTAAAATAATAAAATATTCCACATCTATTCCTTATGGGGAGTGGGATGCTGCATATTTGATAGAACCCTCTTTTTCCCTTTTTAAAGATTCTACTGGTGTTCAAACTTTCACAGAGGGATTTTTAAACGAAATAGTTTCACCTTACCCCTATGCGGGTTATTTTGTCTCACAAACAGGAATATATTTTAAAAGAGAAGCAATAGTAAGGTTTAAAAAGATATACGAAAAGGCAGTTGATTTTATAAATAATCCTGAAAATAAAGAAGAGGTTGAAAAGCTTTTGGAAAGATATGAAAAAGAAGTGATGAACTATAAAGAATTTATAAAAGTAAATTTACCTTTATATTTGAAAAAAGAGCAAATTCAAGATATACCGGTTGTGAAACTCTATAAATGGCTTAAAGATAACGAGATGATTTTTCAAGATGTTGATATTTCACCGCTTTTCACAAGTGTCCCATGAAAAAATTAAAAGTTGGTATCCTTGTCTCGGGTAGAGGCTCAAATATGGAGGCTATAATAAAAAATTCAAAAGAGGGTAAAATAAATGCAGAAGTTGTGATAGTTCTATCTGATAACCCTGATGCTCCTGCCCTTCAAAAGGCAAGAAATTTAGGTGTTGAAGCAATTTATGTATATCCTGGTGAAAAAAAGACCTTTATGACACCTGATAGAGAAGAGGAATATGTAAGGATATTAAAGGAAAAGGGGGTTGAACTTGTTTGCCTTGCTGGTTTTATGAGGGTTTTAAAAAAGACTTTTTTATCCGCCTTCCCTTACAGAATAATGAATATTCATCCATCCCTTTTACCCTCTTTTCCCGGTTTAAATGCACAAAAGCAGGCGTGGGAATACGGTGTGAAAGTTTCAGGATGTACAGTTCATTTTGTAGATGAGGGTGTTGATACAGGTCCTATAATAATTCAAAGATGTGTTCCTGTTCTTGAAGATGATACTCATGAGCGACTTGCTGAAAGAATCTTAAAAGAAGAACATAAAATTTATTCAGAAGCAATACAGCTTTTTGCAGAGGGAAGATTAGTTATAGAGGGAAGAAGAGTTAAAATATTACCAAAAAAATGAGTTTTGTTCATTTACATGTTCATTCAGAATACAGTCTTTTAGATGGTGTTCCAAAAATAAAAGATATAGTTGACAAGGCAAAAGAATACGGGATGCCAGCAGTTGCGTTGACAGATCATGGAGCGCTTTTCGGGATAGTAGAATTCTATAAATATGCAATTCAAAATGGAATAAAACCTATAATAGGAATAGAACTTTACCTTGCTCCAAATACAAGGTTTGAAAAAGGAGGCGGTCTTTCAGGTTCAAACTATCACATTCTTCTCCTTGCCCAGAATTATAAAGGATACAAAAATCTTTTAAAACTTTCATCATTAAGCTACCTTGAAGGTTTTTATTATAAACCAAGAATTGATTTTGAACTCCTTGAAAAATATTCAGAAGGACTTTTGTTTTTGACAGGCTGTTTAAAGAGTCATATACCTTATTTAATCCTTTCTGGTAAAAAAGAGGAAGTAGAAAAAGTTTTGAAGAAATATATTGATATTTTTGGTAAAGATAATGTTTATCTTGAACTGATGGATGTTGATTTAAAAGAGAATATTGAGATTAATAAAACTTTATTAGAATTTTCAAAAACTTATGACTTAAAACCTGTTGCTACAAACGATGTCCATTTTATAGATAGGAATGATTATGAATTACATGAAATACTTCTTGCAATACAAACAAATAAAACCTTAAAGGATAAGGTAAGATTAAAATTTGAGACCCAGGAAGTTTATTTTAAGAAAAAGGAGGAAATGGAACAGAGGTTTTCCTATATAAAGGAGGCAATCAAAAATACTCTTGAAGTTGCAGAAAGATGTAATGTAGTTCTTGAAACTGATTCAAAACTATACCTTCCAAAATTTGATATTCCACAGGGATTTAAGTCAAGTTATGAATATCTTAAATATTTATCCACTAAAGGACTTTTTGAAAGGTTTAAAAGAGAGGTTCCTTTAAGGTATAAGGAAAGGCTTTTATATGAACTTGAAACAATAGGGAAAATGGGTTATGAGGGTTATTTTTTAATAATTAAAGATATTGTAGATACTGCAAAAAGAAACGGAATAAAAGTTGGTCCTGGAAGGGGCTCCTCTGTTAGTTCTCTTGTTCTTTACTCTCTTGGTGTTACAAATATTGACCCATTAAAATATGGACTGTATTTTGAAAGATTTTTAAATCCAGAAAGGGTTTCCCCACCGGATGTTGATATAGATTTTGAAGATGAAAGAAGGGATGAAATAATAAAACATGTGAGGAAAAAGTATGGAGAAAGTTGTGTTTCTCAGATAATAACATTTGGAAGGATGAAGGCAAAGGCTGCAATAAGAGATGTTGCAAGGGTTATGGGGCTTCCTTATGCAGAGGCAGATGAGATTGCAAAACTTGTTAATTATAATACCCTTGAAGAGACCTATGAATTTAACCCATTTTTTAAAAGTTTAATTGATTCAAAGGAAATTTATAAAAAATTGTTTGAATATGCAAAGAGAATAGAAGGACATGCAAGACATGCATCAGTTCATGCAGGTGGTATTGTAATTGCTCCTTCAGACCTAACAGAATTTGTCCCCCTATATAAGCACCCAGATGGTACAGTATGTACTCAATACGAAATGGAATCCCTTGAATCTGTTGGACTTATAAAGATGGATTTTCTTGGTCTTAAAACATTAACTGTTATCCGTAAAGTAGAAGAGATGATAAAAAGAGAAACTCCTGATTTCAGTATTGAAAAAATTCCACTCAATGATAAAAAAACTTATGAACTTTTACAAAAGGGGGAGACAATAGGTGTGTTTCAACTTGAATCGCAAGGGATGAGGGAAATCTTAAGAAAGGCAAAGCCGGAAAAATTTGAAGACCTGATTGCAATTATTGCCCTCTATAGACCCGGCCCTCTTGGCTCTGTAAATATAAATGAATTTGTAGCAAGAAGACATGGAGCCGCTCCGATTACTTATCCTCACCCTCTTCTTGAGAATGTTTTAAAAGAAACCCATGGACTCATTCTTTACCAGGAGCAGGTTATGAAGATAGCGAGTGAAATTGCGGGATTCTCGATGGGGAAGGCTGATATTTTAAGAAGAGCAATGGGTAAAAAGGAGAAAGAGAAAATGCTTGCAGAGGAAAAAGATTTTATAGAAGGAGCAAAGAAAAAGGGTGTGCCTGAGGATGTTGCAAGAGATATATTTGAAGTAATAAAACCCTTTGCAGGTTATGGATTCAATAAAGCCCATGCAGCAAGTTATGCTTTAATCTCTTATGAAACAGCCTTTTTAAAAGCTCATTATCCACTTTTCTTTATGTGTGTAAACCTTTCAAGTGAAATGGGTAAATCTGAAGAACTTGCAAAATTTGTGAACGAGGCAAAAAGGATGGGGATTGAAATTCTTAAGCCAGATATAAATGAGAGTGAGAGGGAGTTTAAAATAGTTTCTGATAATAAAATTCTTTTTGGACTTGGTGGAATAAAAAATGTAGGGGATGCGGCAATAGCTGCGATTATAAAAGCAAGGGAAAAAGGCAGATTTAAATCCTTTGAAGATTTTATTTATAGAACAAGTTCAAAATCCTGTAATAAAAAAGTTATTGAAGCACTTATATATTCTGGTGCTTTTGACAATGTAGAGGCGGATAGAAAGAAGTTGCTTTCCAAAATGGAAAAGAATGAAGTTAAGATAAAAGTTTCTCTTTTTGAAAATATTAATTTACAGGATAAGGTAGAAAGTGAAATGTTAATTAATGAAAAACTTCAAATGGAGAAAAAAGCGTTTGGATTTTATTTTTCAACCCATCCTCTTACCCCTTATCTTCCTTTTATTAAATTTATGGATATAACAAATTCTTCTGATTTAATTTACCTTGAAGAAGTAAGGGAAATAAATCTATGTGGTTTTCCTTCTGATATAAAAATTATGAAAGGGAAAAATGGAGCGGAATACTTTCAGGTAGAATTTGAGGATTTTTATGGCACATTCAGGGTAAATATATTTGGTGAAGTTTTAGAAAAATTTAAAAACAGTTTTAATCAAGAAAAAGTATATTATATAAAGGGCTTATATTCACCTTTAAATTCATCAAAAAAAGGAACTTTAAAAGCAATTGAAATAATAGAGATGGATAGGATAATAAAAAATCGTTTTAAAAAAATGGTAATAGTGATTAACACAGACGAAATAGAGAAAGAAGATATTAAGAAGTTGAAAGAAATAATTTTAAAGTATAAGGGAGATAAAGAGTTATGGTTTGAGATAAAAGAAAAAGGCAGGATTTATATTTATAGAGCAAAAGGTTTTTATGTGAATTTTGATTATCGTTTATTTGATGAAATTAAAGAAATAATTGGAGAAGAAGGAGTTATTTTGAGATGAAATTATTTATTTTGATTTCATTTTTAAAGGAACCTTTATTTTTAGGTGATGTTCCAACAGCTTATCTTCCAAAAAGAGGAAATTATGAAATTGATTTAAGGCTGCAAAAAGAAAGTGGACTTATTATTAAAATGGAAACAGGTATTACAGAATATCTTTCAATAGGTATTTCTTATGGTGGTATGAATGTGATAGGTGAAAAGGATATAGAATTTTATCCGCTTCCAGGTATAATTTTAAGATATTTAGCGATTTATGAAAGTGATTTTCCTGCATTTTCAATTGGTATATCAACTTGCGGATATGATAGATATTTAAAGGAAATGGAAAGATACGAAGTGAAATCAAAAGGGATTTATGCAACTGTTTCAAAATCTTATATGGGAATGGGTGGTATTGTTTTAAATGGAGGATTAAACTATACTTTTGAAAGGAAGGATGAAAGAAACGGTTTTGATATTTTTTCTTCTATAAGTTTAATCTTTTCTCCTGAATTTGGAATATTTTCTGATTTTTCTTTTGGTTTTAATGATAATTATAATAAGAATGGTTTATTAAATATTGGTTTTGAATTTTCTTTTGAAGAGACTTTCTTTTTAAGATGCGCTCTTAGAAATATCTTAAACAAAGATTATATTAATAGAACAATTGAGATAGGATACAGGGGGAGTTTATGAAAAAAATTAGAGTGGGTGTTGTTGGGGTAGGACATTTAGGTCAAATCCATGTAAGACTTTTAAAAGAAATCAAAGATGCAGAACTTGTTGGAGTTTATGATGTAGATATTGATAAAGGTAAAAAAATAGCTGAAGAATATGGATGTAAATCTTTTAATGCACTTGATGAACTTCTAAAAGAAGTTGATGCACTCACATGCTGTGTCCCAACCCTTTCCCACTTTGAAGTTGGTAAAAGGATACTTTCAAATGGTAAACACCTTTTCCTTGAAAAACCAATCGCAACGGAAATAAAAGAGGCAAAAATTTTAAAAAATATTGCAGAAAAAAAGGGTGTTGTATTTCAAATTGGTCATATTGAAAGATTTAATCCAGCAATTAAGGCTATAAAAAATCTTTTGAAAGAGCCTCTATTTATTGAGTCAGAAAGGCTCTCCCTTTATACAGAAAGGGGGACTGATGTTGATGTGATATTAGATCTTATGATACATGACATAGATATAGTTTTGTGGTTAACAAATATGAAAGGGAAGATAATTGATGCAGTTGGAGTTCCTGTTTTAACAGATAAGATAGATATTGCAAATGCAAGGATAAAATTTGAGAATGGTGGAGTTGTAAATTTTTCAGCATCAAGGGTTTCAAGAGAGAAATATAGAAAAATAAG
Organism: Caldifarciminota bacterium; assembly: GCA_965649125.1. Lineage (GTDB taxonomy): Bacteria > Hydrothermota > Hydrothermia > Hydrothermales > Hydrothermaceae > JBDRZD01. The sequence continues at coordinate 10,894 of CBFGJO010000015.1, forward strand.
ATTTTTCCAGAAAGATATGTATATTTCAGTAGATTATGCAAAAGAGAGCGCCGAGGTTTATGTAAAGAAAAATAATCAGATTCTTCCTTATTCAATAGAAATTAAAAAAACAAATCCGCTCCTTGAAGAACTTTCTTTATTCATCCGTGCGATAAAAAGAGGTGAAAAACCGCCTGTTTGTGCAGACGATGCAATAAGGGCGCTTGACTTTGCCCTTAAAATTAAAAGACAGATTTATAGGAATTTAAAAAAAGCAAATCTTGTATAAAATAGGAGATTTATTGTTTAAAAAAAGAGGTGTAATTATTTTTTTAATAATAGTTTTTCTTTTATTTTTTTCAAAACCAAATTCTTTTTCAATAATTTTTTCAATTCCTTTTTTAATTTTAGGTGAAGCAATAAGATTTTATTCTTTAATATATTCAGGTGGTTTCACAAGAAGCAGGAATTTAAATGCTCCTTTTCTTTTAAAAGATGGACCATACAGTATTACAAGAAACCCTCTTTACTTAGGAAACCTTTTTAATCTTGCGGGAGTTATAATTGCAATGAATTTAAGCTTCCTTATTTCTCTTTTATCCTTTTCAATATTTTTTTTAATTTATTTTCTTATTATCCTTGCAGAAGAAAAATTTCTTGAAGAAAAATTTGGTGAGGAATATATCATATACAAAAAGAATGTCCCAAGAATTTTACCAAATCCATTTAAATTTAAACCTGCTAAAAGAGTAAATAATTTTTCAAAAGTTATGAGGATAGAAAGGGATACAATAATTTCAATTTTTATATTTTATCTTTTTATTTTTTTAATTTTATGGAAAAGAAATTTTTGATAATTGCTGGTGAAGAATCAGGAGATAAGAATGCATCAAAACTCATAAATAAATTAAAGAAAATAGATAAAAATATAGAAATATATGCCTTTGCAGGAAAATACTCAGAAAAAGAAGGCGCTCATCTTATAGAAAATATAACACATCATGGAGAAGTTGGATTTGTTGAAATTTTTGATAAATTTTCCTATTATTACAACTTAAGGAAAAAAATTTTAAAATTTGTAGAAAGGGAAAATATAAAGAATATAATACTTGTTGATTTTCCTGGCTTTAATTTGCATATTGCTAAAATTTTAAAAGAGAAAAATAAAAGAATATTTTATTATGTAATTCCACAAATATGGGCGTGGGGCAACTGGAGATGGAAGTATCTCCATAAATATGTTGATTTTTCCTTTTGTATTTTCCCCTTTGAAGAAAAAGAGTTAAGAGAAAAAGGGGTGAATGCCTTTTATGTTGGACATCCTTTAATTGAAGAGGTTGAAAAAATAGAATATCTACCAAAAGAGATATTCTCTTTTTTACCAGGTTCCAGAAAAAGCGAAATAAAAGCACTTTTACCAGTTTATAAAAAAATTGCAGATAAACTTAAAGATATTTATCCTTCCCATTCCTTTAAAATTTCCCTTTTAAAAGAGTTTGATTTTGATAATAAAAAATTTGAAGTTTATAAAGGTGATGCAAAGGATATTTTAAGGGTCTCACAGGCAGCCTTTATAGCATCAGGAACAGCAACCCTTGAAGCAGCTTTAATAGGTGTCCCATTTTTAATATTTTATAGAGTTTCAAATATTACTTATTTTCTTGCAAAAATTTTTGCCAAGGTAAAATATGCTGGAATTCCAAATATTCTTTTAAAAAGAGAAGAAATAAAAGAGTATATTCAAAATATAAATACTCATAAAGTAATAGAGGATTTTAAAAAAGTAATAAATGAAAAAGAAAAATTTATAAAAATAAAAATGGAAATATTTAAAATTTTTAAAGAGAAAAGCATTTATAAAATAGAGGAAATAATTTTAGAAAATTCACTTTAATAAAGTTTTATAAACTCTTAAATTTTCTTCAGCCATTTTAAAAGCAGTAAAATTTTTTGAAAATTCATACGCATTCTTTATTATTTTTTCTCTTAAATTTTTATCCTCTTTTATTCTTATGAGTGCATCTTTGAAGGCGATGGGGTTTTTCTTTTCTATTAAAATTCCTGTCTCCATATTTTTTACAAGTTCTTTTATTCCTCCTGTATCTGTTGCAATAACAGGGACTTTTTTTATAAAAGCATCTATTATTGATGAACAGAGCCCTTCATCTTCTTTTGATGTTATAACAAATACAGAAAAATATTTTATATATTCCTTTGCATCCTTTAAAAAACCTGCTAAAAAGACCTTATCATCTATTTTTAACTCTCTAACCCTTTTTAAAATTCTATTTTTTTCTTTACCTTCCCCTATTATCACAAGATATGAATCTGGAAAATATTTCAAAAACTCATAAAAACCATTAACAAGTGTTATATGGTCTTTATAGGGTAATAAATGAGCAATATTCCCGATAATAAATTTATCCTCTTTATACCAAAAGGGTTTTTTTATTTTCTTTTCTTCCATTTCAACTCCACTTGGAACAATGAAGATCCTTTCTTTCTTAAAATCTTTAAAATTTTTCTTTACTTCCTCTGATATACATACAAGTGCATCAATTAAAAATTTTCTTAAAAAGAAAAATTTTATTCTCTTTGTTATTCTTCTTGTAAAAACAACTTTTATTTTTGGTTTCAAAATTTTTAAAATATGAGAAATTAAAAGTGACTTCCCTGAATGAACATGCAGGATAATCTTTTTTTCTTTTTTCATCCCCTTTAAAATCTCCTTTATATTTAAAGGTATTACCTTATAATTTTCCCTCTTTAATTTTTCAAAAAGGAAAGAATTCTCAGGGCAGGAAACTATACTATTTATATTTTTTCTTAAAAGATATTTGTTTAAAAGATAGATCTGGTTTTGTCCTCCTCCAAAATACTTTTCACTATCAATATGAATTACTTTCATTTTAAAATCTTAAATAGTTTTTTTTCATAATCTCTTACAAGTTTTTTTATTTCAAATTCTTCCAGAAGCCTTTTATAAGCATTTTCCTTAAATTTTTCATATTTTTGATAATTTTTAAAGTAATCCTTTATGATTTCAGAAAGTTTTTTATAATCCTCCGGGTCATCAATTAAAATCCCTGTTTCCCCATCTTTTATTGCTTCAGGAATCCCTCCTGTTTTTGCCCCTATTAAAAATTTTTTAAAAAATGATGCCTCAAGAAACACTATTCCAAAACCCTCAAAAGAGGACTCCTCTTCAACAAGTCTTGAAGGCATCAGGAATACATCACACATTTTATAATACTTAAATTTTTCCTCGTCAAGCTCACCAAGAAAGAAAACTCTATCTTCAAGATTAAGTTTTTTTGATAAATTTTTTAATTTTTTTTCTTCAGGTCCTTTCCCCACAATATAATATTTAAAATCAAAATCATCTTTTAAAATATTTAAAGCCTTTAAAACAGTATCTATTCCTTTTCTTTTAACAAGGTTTGCAACTGTAAGGAGTATAAATTCTTCTTTCTTCTCTTCTTTAAATTTTTCATCCATTTTGGTTAAATATAAAATGTCAATGCCTGGATAGAGAATATATTCTCTTTTAGGTTTTACATTTTTTTTAATGATTTCTAATACATAACTATTTGTGCATACTGTAAGGTCAGCCTTTTTAATCGCATAATCAACAAATTTTCTCTTTAAAAAAGATTTTTTTCTCATCTCATAATAATCAAGCCCATGAAAATAAAGTATTATTTTAATTTTGAAAATTTTAAAAATAAAGAAAAAATAAACTACCGGTCTTATCTTCCCTATATGAAGAAAATCAGGTTTTTCTATAAGGATTTTTAAAAGAATTTGAAAAAACCATATAAAAGTGAATAAAAGTTTTTTTTCTTCACCCTTTTTAAACGGCGCAATAAAATATCTTACATCTTCTATATAAGGCGGGGCTTCTTTGTCTTTTGCTAAGAAAACAAATTTTCTCCCTTTCATATGTTTAACAAGATTGTAATAATAAGTGCTCATCCCTCCTTTTTGTGGAGGAAAATCTTTAAATACAAAAAAATGTTTTATATTTTGCATATTTCAAAAATCTTTTTCAATCTATTTTTATAAAGGTGCTCTTTAAGGGTTCTTTCTTTTCCATTTTTTGCAATCTCTTCTCTTTCCCTTTCATTTTTTATATAATATTCTATCTTCTCGCAGGCTTCTTTTTCATCCCTGAAAATCTCTATTTCTTTTCCTACTTCAAAAAATTCTTCAATCCCTTTAAAGTAATGGGTTAATAAAAATCCTCCACATCCTGTTATCATGAAAATTTTTTGACTTAAAGCACCTTCCTCTTTTAAGCCTTGATCACCCGGTATATCAATGACTATTTTTGAACCCACACAGACTTTTTTGAAATTCTCAAAGAAAACCCTTTTATTTGTATGGAATCTTTTCAAAATATCATAATTTCTTTCACCTTTTTCAATACTCTGCCCAAAGAGTTTTATTTTATATTTATCTCCAAAATCTTTACATATTTTTGCAATTATTTTTCTTCTTATAGAATAACTCTTTCCACTTAAAGAACCAATAAAACTTATATCACTTTTATATTTACTTTGAATATCTTCTATTCTGTATTCAAAAAATCTTGCTGCTTGAACCATATGATAAACATTTTCCTTTTTGAGTAATTTTTTAAGATCATCTATTTTTGATTTAACTATTATAAAAATATAATCATGGTAATCAAAAATTTCCTTTAAATTATCATTGAATTTCCCATCTAAAAAAATATCAGTATCAGGATACCATAAAATTTTTTTCTTGAATTCATATTTTATTTTTTCAAATTTAATTTTGCCAACCCCTTTAAAAGTAAATAAAATCTCAGGTTTTTTATATTTTAAAATCCTTTTTAATTTTAAATCTGGTAAAATTCCTTTTATATTTAAAGGATAAACTTCAAAATTCATCTCTCTCAAATTCCTTATTATTTCAAATCCTGTATTTCTTTTTTTTCTTAAATCAGATAGAAAGAGTATTCTCATCTCTTTTAAAGGCAAAGAAAATGCCCGCTATATAAAATAAGAGCATCATGAGTCTTTTATTCCAGAATGTATCATTTAAAAAACCAACAATTACGAGGATGAGTAAAGAGATAATAAAAAGGACTATTCCTAAAATATAAAAATCTGTATTTTTAAAATGTAGTATACTCCTATATATTTCAAAAAAATAAATAAATAGTAAATAGAGGTATATTAAAAGACCAAAGATACCAAAACTTACTAAAATTTCAACAAAGGAATTATGCAAATTTTTGAGGTCCATATATAACTGGAGTTTTTCCTCTATAAACTTTTTTGAATTTCCAAGCCCAACACCAAAAAATCTATAATTTGTTTTTAGTACTTGAATTCCCATTTTCCAATGCCTTATCCTGTCTTTAAATTCCGTTACATCTTTTATGTAAATTCCTATCTCTTTCCCTTTATAAAACATTGGTTTTACTCTTTCATAAAAAACAGGCATTTTTAAAAATGAGATAATTATAATGATAAAGATTAAAATCGTAGAGAAAATAAGGGTTTTATTTTTATAGAAAATTGTTATGAATACAAGAAGAGAAATTATAAGAGAAAAAATCTGTGCCCTTGAACCTGTTAAAATCAAAGAAAAAAATGTAAGAGGCAATAGTAAAAGAGCAAATGATTTGAGAATTTTATTTTTTATATAATTTATATAAAAAATTTCAATAAAAAAGGCTATTATTAAAAAATTTGAATAAAATTGATAATAACCCCAAAATGCTTCAACCCTATAAACTTTATCATGCTTAAATTTTTCAAATATTGAAAAAGAAACATTTATAAAAGTTATAATAAGAAAAAATAATAAACATATTTCAAAAAATTTCTTATCCTTTGGAAATGTATTCATCGCTATTATCATTCCTAAAAAACCTTTAAAAATTGTAATCTCCCTTAAAGAAACTTTTTTATCATATCCAAAAAAAGAGGAAATTAAAAAGATTAAAAAGAATAAGACAATCGGAATATAAATTTTTGACTTAAATATTTTTTTAGAAGCGATAAGATACGCGATAAAGGAAATCAAAAGCAGTGTTATAATTAAATTTGCTACATTGTAAGAAATAGGAATTGAAAGTAAGTATGTAAAAAAAAGGAGATAAAATATATACTTCAATACCTTTTCTTTCATTTTTAGTTATATTTTTAATTATAAAGGAACTAATTTTTCTGTTTGAATTATATTATTCTAATAAAATAATTTTCTTTATTTCTTCTTTATCTTTTATGAAATAAATGCCTTTTTTAGAAATTTTTTTCTCTAATCTACCTGTTAAATCATACAGGATGCCTTTTTGTATATCTTTAAATAGATTTTTATGAAATATACGGCTTTTAAATTTCAATTTATTTTTTTCCTTTCTATTCACATAATTCGGTTTTTTAGTTAAGATAGTTACATTATCTATATAGCATCTATAATTTCCTATTTCTGAATTTGGGTTATCATCATAGACAAAATAAATTTTATCAATTTCTTTGCCTAAGAGGGGATAAAGGTCTACTTCAATATACCACCAATTTCCTGTAGGTTCTGTCCTTTGTTCTGGATGCATTTTTACTTCATTTTGATCAATACATTCCGAATTCTGCAATTCAATTCCATCAGATGTTATTATTCCGAGCATCAGATGGATTTTTTGATAAAGATATATAAAATAAGTTAAAAATGTACCTTCGTCAACAATTATATTGGGTATATCAAAAAGTAGATATTTACAGTATGAATTCTGTGTAGAACTTATATCCTCTCCTGCAACTCTTAAATACCGATTTCCATAAAAAACAGGGACCCCAAATTCATATCCCACTACACCTGCTTCTGGATTTGGAGCATTTCCGTATCCATCAACCCATGCCCTTTCTATGATTGAATCAGCAAATGGCAAAGGCTCACCATTTTCAAAACTTGTATAAAATAATATGCTTTCATTCTCACCAACAATATAATTTAAAGTATTCAATAAATCAAATTCATAACCTTTATAAGTATAACCCTGTGTATAAGCATTTCCAGAAGGACTTGTATCCTGAGAACAGGTGTCAGTAAGAATTGTAGGTTCGATCTGTGTATCTTCATGCCATTCATTCCATGATGTGATTACTATCCATCTATTTATGCTTTCATCTAAATGTATTCTCGCTGTTATAAGGGAGCGCCTAAATGTTGTTGTGTGGTCCCAGTTCTGTTTATATTGATTAGGAATCACATAATGGTTTGCCCATAATCTTACAGCTCTATCATTAAAGCCTGGCATTGCATTTGGAACAAATTTTACACCTAAGGAATTAGCAACCTGTTTATATTCTTTAAACTTTGCACTTACATTTTTTAAAAAATTTGTATTTGAAGGATATCCTGCATATTGATTCGGACCATGCATGTTATAACTTGTGATAGCATCAAGACAGGAAATCCTTTGAGAATTAGGTGTTCCCCAATATACCTCATCTCCTACCAAGAATACATTGTAACCCATATTTTGCAAAAGATTTCGCACAGAGTCTATTGCACCGGAATAGTTTCCAGTAAATGTCCTCGTTAAATAAATAAAAACAACAGGTCTTCCATAATAATATAAATAATTTGGTTTGTTAAAATAATTCTGAGCGATGTATAAGAAATCGGAAATAAATTTGTTAAAAATGGGTAAACTGTCAAAATTAATTGGTGGTTCACTCAATATTGTAGACTCGTAAAAGAGCGCATACTTTAAATTACTTCCAATAAGCGCAGGAGAAATGTAATTTAATATTGTATAGTCTTCCCAACTTCCAGGACCCCACCATGATATAACCCAGAAATCAATACTATTGTTTATTGACCAATCTATATGATTTTGAATTGTATTTAAATCTCTTGAAGAATATTCACCTAAATAAGGGGGTTGGTAAATTACAAGTTTTTTTCTTAGATATCCATCTTGCCAATGCCTGTTATAATCATACCATGGATAATAATAAACTCCTACAAAATAGTTTTCAGCGTAAAGATTAATGCAAAAAATAGAAAATATAATGAAAATCTCTTTAAATTTTTTTACCTTTTCCCAGAAAATACCCATTTTATCCTCCTTTTTAAAGTTTTATAATTATAAAGTAAAAAAAATTGATTGCTATTATACAATCTTTTTCTTTATTTTTAAACACTGATGAAAAGAGAGATTTTTGTTTTATCCTTTGTGAGAATGTTAACTGCTGCGGGATATGTAATATCCATTCTTTATTTTCAATCCTTGTTCTTTTCCCTTTACTTTTTTTCTTTGCCTTTCTTTTAAATTCAACAGGTTTTTCCTTTTATGGAACTGCTTCTGATACATATGTAGGTGAATATATAGAAGAAAAGGAAAGACCAAAAAGTTATGGGATAATAAGAATAGGTGCAAATATTGGCTGGGGGATAGGGCCATTACTTGGTGGATTTTTATCAAATATCTCCTATTTTCAAGGATTCCAAATAAAAATGGAATTATAATTGGGAGTCTCTTGTATTTTATCGGCTATCTTTCCTTTTCATGGGCAAACTCTTTTCCCCATTTTGTTCTGGGTGTTATAATATTTACGATTGGTGAAATGATAACACTCCCCCTTATAACAACACTTGCAACAAAGATTGCTCCAGAAAATTCAAAAGGAAAATATCTTGGTATCCTTGGATTTTTTGAGGGGCTTGGATGGGCAATATCCCCTTTTATAGGTGGCATTTTAATTGATATTTTTATAAAAAAACCTTTATTCTTATGGTCTATAACATCTTCATTTGCAATTTTTGCAATTTTAATTTATTTTATGTTAAAGGGAAATGGAAAGGATTAAAAAATTTATAAAGCTTACAGTTCTTTTCTATTCTTTTACGGGTCTTTTAATAATTTTACTTACGGTAAGAAGAGAAACATTTAAAGCCATCGCTTCTTTGAATTTATACTTTCTTTTACTCATATTTATTTTCTGGGCGGCAAGTATTCTATTTGATGTATGGAAATTACATATCCTTTTAAAAAAATTGACAAACTATGCAGAAAATTTCTATTTTACATTAAAATTACATTTGATTGGTCTTTTTTTTAACGCGATTACTCCATTTCAAACAGGTGGTTTCCCATTTCAAATACATATTTTGACAAAGAAAAATGTCCAGATTGGTAATGCAATGGTTTCTTTTGTAATTAAAGGACTTTCAAATTTTCTCCTTGCCTTTTTAATTATTCCCATCGGTATATTTGTTTTCAGAAAAAATATTTTTGTCCTTCCCATTTTTATAATTCTTTTTTTAATTTTGATATTCTTCATATTGACCTTTACACTGCCTCATGATTTCATAATTTTCAAAAAACTTGAAGAGAGGTTTAAAATTTTTGAAAAACTCACTCATAACTTTTCAATTTACAAATCAACGTGGAAATCCTTTATAAAAATGGGTAAACTTCTTTTTTCTGTGTTCCTCTTTTCAATCCTTTCATTTATCTTTCATCTTTTGATGGTCCCTTCAATATTTTATGGGCTTGGAGTAAGGGTTAATTTCATTCAGGCGATGTTTTTGCATGCCCTCTCTTTAATAATATTTATAGGAATGCCTACACCGGGTGGATCAGGTATCACAGAAGCAGGAGGTGCACTCCTATTTGCAACAATTGCTCCAAAATATATCCTTGGAATATTTGTTATTTTATGGAGATTTTTTACATACTATCTTGGTTCAATCCTGGGTGGTGTTTTATATTTAAAGGAAACTAATAATTTCAAATGAATAAAATAGTTTCTTTTATTCTTGGATATTTTTCAGGTTCTTTCCCATCTGCATACATTGTTGGTAAATTATTTAAAAAATTTGATATGAGGAAAGTTGGAAATGGAAGGATAGGTGCAGCATTTTCTTATAAAATAATGGGCAAAAAATTTGGAATTATTGTCGGGATTTTAGATTTTTCAAAGGGATTTTTACCACTTCTTCTTCTATCCTGGATTGGAGAAGATAAAACTTCTCTTTTATTTTCAGGAATAGGTGCAATGGTAGGGCATAACTGGAGCATCTTTATGCAATTTAAAGGGGGGCTTGGTGCTTTAGTTATGTACGGTGTATTTTTTTATATTTATACATTTGAATTTTTACTCTCACTTTTACCTGCAATTATTTTTTATTTTTTAGTCAGAAACTCTTATTATGCAACATTTTTTATAATTTTATGGGTTTCCTTTACATCAATTTTAACAAAAAAAGACATCTCCCTTTTTCTTTTACCCTTTATTCTTTTTCTCGTTATGAGCTTTAAAAAGAAAATGATAAAAGAAGAGTTAAATGCTTAAAAAAAAATTCTTCTTTTAAACCCTTATATTCATGATTTCTCTGCTTATGATTTCTGGATAAAACCCCTTGGGCTTTTATACATTGCAAGCATTTTAAAAAATTATTTTAAGATCTATTTTATTGACCTTCTTGATAGAAAAAATCCATTTTTACTCAAAAATATTTCCTTAAAAGAAAAAAAGATGATAAGGGATAGAAAATTTGGAACAGGAAAATTTTATTCTGAAATAATAGAAAAACCAGAATTTTTTAAAGATATTCCAAGAAATTATAAAAGATACGGGATGCCAGTCCATTTATTTAAAAAACTTCTTAAAGATATTGAAAAACCTGATTTTATCTTAATCACCTCCTTTATGAGTTACTGGTATCCTGGTGTATTTGAAACAATCAAAATTTTAAAAGAGGAATTTAAAGATATTCCAATTATTTTAGGTGGGATATACGCAAATTTGTGTTATGAACATGCCCTTTTATATTCTCGTGCAGATTTTGTTATAAAAAATTATGAGTTTGAAAAATTTTTTGAAATAATTGAGGATATCTCAGAAATTAAAATTGAAAAGAAAAGTTTTGAAGAAATATTTTTAGAAGGATTTCCTGAATATAATTTATATGAAAATATAAATTCCTGTGCAATATTAACATCTATTGGTTGTCCTTATAATTGTATATATTGTGCCTCTTCTTTATTATACAAAAAATTCGTAAGAAGAAAACCTGAAAAAGTTTTAGAGGAAATAAAAAATTATCAGAAGATGGGAATAAAGGATATTGCCTTTTATGATGATGCCCTTTTATTTAAAAAAGAAGAGTTTGAGGAGATCCTTGATAGAATAATAAAAGAAAATGTGAATATAAACTTTCATACACCAAATGGGATCCATGCAAGAGAAATTGATAGCTCCATTGCAGTAAAACTTAAGAAGGCAAATTTTAAAACAATAAGGATAGGATTTGAAAGTGCATACGATGAAAGACTTAAAAATGAATGGAGCGCAAAATCGTCAAAGGAAATATTCTTAAAAGCAGTTAAAAATTTGAAAGAGGCAGGTTTTGATGAAATAGGTGCTTATGTGATAATAGGTCTTAAAAATCAAGAAATTGGGGAAATAATAGAAAGTTATGCCTTTTTATATGAAAACGGGGTGAAGATATATCCCGCACTTTTCTCCCCTGTTCCAGGAAGTGCTTATTATAAAGAATGGATTAAAAGAAAGAATTTAAATGACCCAATTTTTACAAATAAATCAATATATCCGGATAAGCCTGATGATATATCTTTTTATAAATATGAAAGAATAAAGGATTTTGCTAAAATTTTAAACAGAATGATAAAAGAAAGGATAAATGTTTATAAAGAGGCAAAAAATTTTTTAAAGATTGATGATTTTAAGAATTTTTCCTCCCTTTTTTAAAATGTAAATCCTCTTTTTAAAAATTGAATTTATTTTTCTTCCTGTTATATCAAAAATTTTCTGAACATCTTTTTGTTTTAAATCACTATATGCTTTTTCAAATAAAGAGAGTGTCTTTACTTCCAATTTTAAGTTATCCACTCCCGGACCATAATTTTGGGAACCGTTATCAACATAATGGAACATAAATTGAATTGAGTCAAAGGGTAAATAAATTGAAAGGTTTATTGTTTTTATTCCATTTCCAAGATTATAGATACTATCAATTTTTATGTAATTTGACCAACTATCTTTAAATTTTCTCATTTTCACTATTAAAGCATCATCAAAATAAAGGGTATTAAATCCATAGGAATATGTGAACCTTACAGAGTCTGCGTTATCTATAAAAATTGGAATGGATATTAAAATTTCACTGGCAGGTGGAGAACCCGGACCTGCTTCATCGTCATTATAATATGCATACTTTGTCCCATAGGAAGGTGGTGGATAATAAAAGCCTGGATTACCTACCTGCCATTTATATCCATCATTGTTTCCATCAATTACCTGCCAACCCTGGGGAAGACCCTGTTCAAAATTCTCATTGTATACAATCTGCCACTGTCCATTTAAAATGAATATCCCGCAAAATAATAAAATTATTTTTTTCATAGTTAAATTATAAAGGTTTGACTTTTTAATTTCAACCTGCAAATTTGAATAATCAGCAAAAGTTGGTTTATACTTAAATATATTAAATGATTTTTTTAATTTTATTTATTTTTTCTTATCCTTATAAAATTTTGAAGGATTCAATTTATGAGAGATACTTCCTTGATGGAACAAGTGAAAGGTATGAGGAAAAATACATAAAGATTGAGGATGAAAAGGGGATTGATGAATGGAAATGTCTGAAAATTTCCTATACTCCTTATTACAACAGTTCAGAGTTTAAAAGTGTTGAAATTATTAAAAGTAATGGTGAAGCGATAAATATAAATCTTGAAAATATAAAAGATGAATTATCACCTCCAGAACTTGGCGGGACAATCTTCTGGGGAACAAGGGAAAGAATTTTAGGACTTCCAAAACTTGAAGCAGGTGATATTATTCATTATAAAATCTTTTCAAAAGGCGGAAACTGGCTTGGTCCTACCGGTGAAATAATTTATCAAAGTCCCTTCCCCGGATATTTTAATAGAGTAGAACTTTTTGAGGATTATGTACCAATAGAAGAGAAAATATACATCTGTGAAGAACTTAAAGAAAAACCAATTAAATTTAAAATATATAATGGAGAAATAAATTATAAAAAGGTGAAAATAAGAAACAAAATTTTACATGTCTTCTGGGTTGATTCAGTTCCCGGAAGAAAGCGCGAAAATTTCTCCACTTCAAAATACGATAGATTCAGAAAACTGCTTGTAACAAATATTCCGAACTGGGAAGAGATTTCAAGGCATGAATATAAACTTTCTGAAGAAAATATAGAGCCTGATGATTACATAAAAAATTTTGTTGATTCAATTTTAAAAGATACAAAATCCGATTCTGAAAAGATTTATAAACTTTTCTACTTTGTTTCAGATAATATAAGGTATCTTGGTCTTGTTGAAACAGAGATTGAAGGTTATAAACCCCATAAAGCATCTCTAACTTTAAAACATAGAGAAGGTGTTTGTAAAGATAAGGCAGGTCTTTTAGCGTCCCTTTTAAGATGTGCTGGTTTTAAATCCTTTTATGCAATAACAGGTGTATGGACAAGGATGGAGGATTTTCCAGTAGATCAGGCAAATCATGCAATTGTTGCAATTGAAAAAAGTCCTTTTGAATATATTTATCTTGATCCAACAATTGGCTCTGGAGGAAAAAACCTTTTCCCTCCTGTTGAAGAGGGGCAGGAAGTCCTTGTTGCAAGGAAGGAAGGAGATAAATTAAGAAATATTCCTTTCTCAGAACCAGAGAAAAATGGATTAGATATATTGATTGAGGAAAATTTAAAAAATAAAGAAATCCAGGGGATTTTGAAAATCAAAACAAAAAGGGGCTTTGATCAAACATACAGGATGTTTTTTAGGGATAAAGAGTATAGAGATTTAAAAAGGATGTTTAAAGGATTCTTTTCCTTTTTTGAAGGATTTGAAATTGATACAATTCTATGGATGGATACATACGATTATTCAAAGTACTTTGAATTTGAAGTACATTTTAAAAGGAAAGGTGAGTTTTTGAAATCCGGAAAATATATACTATTTAAACCAATTTTATGTGAAAAAAGATTCTTTAGGAAATTTGTATGGCAATGGGATGAAATCAAAAAAGAAAGGGAATCACCATTTGTTTTTATTTATCCTTTCTTCTTAAATTTTAAAGAAATTATAAATTCAAAAATTATGAAAATACTTACTTTTCCTGAAAAAGATAGTTTTCTTTTTTATAATTTAAATAAAGAAGTTCTAAAATTTAATTTTGAAAGCAAAGGAAATTCAATCAACTTTTCTTTAAAAATCGGAATTAAAAAATTTGAAGATAAGGATTACAAAAAACTTTACGAATTAAAAAATAAGGTTGAAAGGAATTTTAAAAAATGGATAATTTTAGAAAAATAATTATTTTTTTTATAACAAAAACTTTATTTTCAGCAAATGTTGAGATTTTAAAAAGTGTTGAAATAATAAAAGTGGAGAAGGATTCAATTTTTAGAGAAATAGAGAAGAAAATGAAGGTTTTAAATGAAGCAGGAATAGAAGAAGCAGGCACACAGGAAATTGAGTTTAATGAAAAATTTGAGAAAATAAAAATTATTTATGGAAGAACAGTTAATAATGAAGATACG
>CBFGJO010000015.1:25456-35941 GCA_965649125.1 Caldifarciminota bacterium
TTCCAAATCCAGAAATCGTGCAATATCCATTCCTTTTAAATAATAAAATAATGTCACTCTCATTTTTAGGAGTTCAAAAGAATTCAACAGTTGAGTATAAATATAGAAAGGTTTCAAAATTTGAAGATAAATACGATGAAATTTTTATTTTTAGAGAAGAATATCCTGTGAAGGAAAAAATTGTTGAATTTTTATTCCCTAAAAATATTAATTTTAAATATAAAATTAAAGGGGTTGATTTTAAAAAGGAAAGGAGAAATGGTAAAATAAAGTATGTATTTTCAGCAAAGGATTTGAAAGAGATAAAAGAAGAAGAAATGAATCCTCCGGATTATATCATTTCCCCATTTGTTTATTTAACAAATTACAATTCCTGGGATGAAATATGTGATAAGTTTAAAAGAGAATATCTTGAATCAAAAAGATGTGAGGGAATTGAGTTTAAAGATTTTTTAGATATCTTAAAAGAAATTAAGGCTGTTCCAGTTTCATATGATTATACTGGATTTTATCCTGATTCCTGTGAAAGGGCAGTAAAAGAAAAGGTTGGAACAGCACCTGAAAGAGCATTTTTAATGATTAAAAATATAAAGACCCCTGAAATTGTACTTGTTTTTAAGCCTCTTTTAAATCCTGATACGATTTCCCCCGGAATCTTATGGATAGATGGAATACTTGTTAAAGATGGAGAGAAAATATACGATCCAAAATTTGAATTCGGGAATGTAAATTATTATCCCTTTTCAAACAGGAGGGGTATTTTTATAAATAAAGAAAGATTTTATATTTCAGAAATTCCCCCTTCCCAGAAAAATTTAATTGATTTAAAAATTTCTATTGATTTTGAAAAAAATCATTTATTTATAACTTATAAAACTTATGGTATTTTTGATAAAATTGTAAAAGAAAATATATATCACTATGAAAAAATTTTGAGGGAAGATTTTTTAAAGGATTTTCTTTCAGAATTTGGGGAATTTGAAGATGAAGAAATAGAAAAAAAGAATTCTTCATCCTGCAATGAGAATCTTGAAATCACTATAAAAAGTAAAATAAAAGATTTTACAACAAAAAGTGGAGATTTTGAAATTATTGAAATTCCCAATCTATTTAAATATCTTTATATTTCAAAAATAAATGAAGAAAGGGAAAATCCATACCTGAATGAGGAAGAACTGTATTTAAATTTAAATATTCTACTTAAAGGTAAAACAGTTATTTTAAAAGAAAAAAAGGAAAGGTTTAAAAATATTGTTGGAGAATTTATAAAAAATATAACTTATTTAGATAAAAAATGTCAATTTGAAGAGAATTTATTCCTTAAAATAAAAAGGGTAGGTATTTTAAACAAAAAAGAAATAAGAGAATACAATGAATTGATTGAAAAATTCCTCTCAAAGGAAAACAGGGTATTCATTTTGAAATAATAGATGTGAGGAAGTAAGGCGATTTGATAAAAGAGAATACAATTATCTTATAAATTTTAAAAAAGTAAAAAGAACTATCGTTATAACACCAATTTGACCACCCAGAATATAAACATCTTTAACAATTTTATTGTCTTTTCTAATTCTTTTAATTTATAATAAAAATTTATGAATAAAAAAGAGAAAGGAAAATTTTTTCAGGAGATAGCAGAGGAATATTTAAAGAGAAAAAAGTATAAAATAATAGAAAGAAATTTTTTATGGAAAAAAGGGGAAATTGATATAATTGCTGAAAAGGATGGAAAGATAATATTTATTGAAGTAAGAAGTAAAAGGGGTGATGAAATAAAGGGTTATGAGACAATAAATTCATTAAAACAAAAAAGGATTATTGAAACAGCAAAGTTTTATCTTGAATCAAAGAATTTGTATGGTAAAAAGGATATAAGGTTTGATGTAGTTTCAATAAATTTTAAAGATGATGAAATTGAAATTGAGCATTTTGATGATGCTTTCAGGGAGGAATAAATGCTTGCAAAACTGAAATCAGCAACATACATAGGTATTGAAGGAATTCTTGTTGATGTTGAAGTTGACCTTTCAAAGGGGATACCTTCATTTTCCATAGTTGGTCTTCCTGAAACAATGGTTAAAGAGAGCAAAGAAAGGGTTTTAACAAGTATAAGAAATTCTGGATTTCCTTTACCTTTTAAAAAGATTACAATAAATCTTGCACCTGCTGATTTGAGAAAAGAGGGAACAGGGCTTGATTTGCCAATTGCACTTGGAATATTATCCGCATCAGGTTATTTTGAATCAGAACTTTTAAAGGATAAAATATTTTTAGGGGAACTTTCTCTTGATGGAAAATTGAGGGGTATAAAAGGTGTTTTACCTATTGCAATTTTATTAAAAGAGAAAGGTTTTAAAGAAGTTGTTTTACCTTATGATAATGCAAAAGAGGCAAGTATTGTTGAAGAACTATCTGTTTATCCTGTTAGTTCATTAGAAGAAGTTGTGAAATTTATAAAGGGTGAGATTAAAATTGAAAGATTTAAATTTGATAAAGAAAAACTATTTTGCGAATTATCAATTTATGATGTTGATTTTTCTGAGGTAAAAGGACAGGTTGCGGCAAAAAGGGCACTTGAAGTAGCATCAGCAGGAGGACACAATGTTTTATTCATAGGTCCACCAGGTGCAGGAAAAACAATGCTTGCAAGAAGATTCCCAACAATTCTGCCTAAGATGACAATTGAAGAAGCACTTGAAACAACAAAAATACACTCTGTTGCAGGTCGCCTACCAACTGATAAACCAATAATAACAACAAGACCATTTAGGGCACCACATCATACAATTTCAGATATCGGGCTCATAGGTGGAGGGCATATTCCAAAACCCGGTGAGGTATCGCTTGCCCATAATGGTGTTTTATTCCTTGATGAATTTACAGAATTTTCAAGGAGTGCACTTGAAGTTTTAAGACAGCCTCTTGAAGATGGTTTTGTTTCAATAGGAAGGGCAAGGTCATCAGTTATATTTCCTGCAAGGTTTATTCTTTTTGCTTCAATGAATCCATGCCCCTGTGGATATTTAACCCATCCAGAAAAAGAATGCACATGCACACAAGGACAGATAAGAAAGTATCTATCAAAAATTTCGGGTCCACTCCTTGATAGAATTGATATACATCTTGAAATAGAAGTGGTAAGTTATGAGGATATATCTTCAAAAAAGGAAGGGGAACCTTCAGAAAAAATAAGGGAAAGGGTTGAAAAAGCAAGAAAAATACAACTTGAGAGATTCAAAAATGAAAAAGGGATTTATTTTAATGCGCATATGAAACAAAAACATATTAAAAAATATATAAATATTTCAAGGGAGGGGGAAAATATTTTAAAGGATGCGATGGAAAAATTAAGCCTATCAGCAAGAGCATATTTTAGAATTTTAAAACTTTCAAGAACGATTGCAGATTTAGAAGAAAGTGAGGAAATAAAACCACATCATATTGCAGAGGCAATCCAGTATAGAGCACTTGATAGAGAATACTGGAATAGTTATTGAAAATTTTCTTTTAAAAACTTTATAATAAAAAAAATTTTCTTTTAAATTTTATTTTTGAAAAAAGGAGGAAAAATGGACGAAAAATTGAATCCCTTTAAAATAGCACAGGAACAACTGGATGAAGCAGCAAAAATACTTGGAATAGATGGGAAACCTGAACACATAATCTTAAGGGAACCTATGAGGGAATTCCATGTACTTATTCCTGTAAGGATGGATGATGGTTCATATAAAATATTTAAAGGGTTCAGGGTTCAGCATAACGATGCAAGAGGACCAACAAAAGGCGGGATAAGATGGCATCCAGAAGAAACAATTGATACAGTTAGAGCACTTGCGATGTGGATGACATGGAAAACAGCAATAGTGGATCTTCCTTATGGTGGAGGTAAAGGCGGAGTTGTATGCAATCCAAAGGAAATGTCACCTTCTGAAAAAGAGAAGCTCGCAAGAGGATATGTAAGAGCAATCGCACAGATAATAAGCCCTGATAAGGATATACCTGCTCCTGATGTATACACTGACCCTCAAATAATGGCATGGATGATGGATGAATATTCAAAAATAGTTCAGTATAATGCACCAGGGATAATCACAGGTAAACCAATTCCTATAGGTGGTTCTCTTGGAAGGAATGATGCAACAGCAAGAGGTGGAATGTATACTTTAAGGGAAGCAGCAAAAGTTTTAAATATTGACCTTTCAAAAGCAACTGTTGCAATTCAAGGGTATGGTAATGCAGGTCAATTTGCTCACCAACTTATTGAAGAACTTTTTGGCTCAAAAGTGGTTGCAGTGAGTGATTCAAAAGGTGGGATACTGAATAAAAAGGGATTATCTTTTAAAGAGGTTAGCGAATTCAAAAATAAAACAGGAACAGTTGTTGGTTTCAAAGGAACAGAAAAGATAACAAATGAGGAACTACTTGAATTAAATGTTGATGTACTCGTTCCTGCTGCCCTTGAAAATGTGATAACTGAGAAAAATGCTGATAAAATTAAGGCAAAAATAATTCTTGAACTTGCAAATGGACCTACTACCCCTGAAGCAGACAAAATTTTACATGAAAACAAAAGATTTGTAATACCTGATTTTCTTGCAAATGCAGGTGGCGTAACAGTTTCTTATTTTGAATGGGTACAGAATATAACAGGATATTACTGGTCATTAGAAGAAGTTCATGAAAAACTTGATAAGAAAATGACAAAAGCATTTTATGAAACTTACAATGAATATGAATCAAGAAAGGTTCATCCAAGACTTGCTGCTTATCTTGTCTCGGTTAAAAAAGTCATAGAGGCAATGAAATTAAGGGGCTGGGTATAAAGAAAAATTAATTTATTTAAGATTTTAATGGAAATACAGTTAAAAGAATTAAAAGAAGGAAAAACTCAATTTGAATTTAAAAAAGAGGAGGGGGAAGTTCTTCAATTTGAGGAAAAAAATGTTTTTAAAGTAAAAAATTTTAAGGTATTCGGCGAAATAACAAAGTCAAGACTTGAATATTTTTTGAAAATAAAGGTTATTTCAAAAATCCTATTAGAATGTGCAAGATGTCTTGATAAATTTGAAAAAGATTTTGAGGAAAACGGGGAATATCATATAAAGATTGGAAAAGATAGACTTGGAGATAAAAGGGAAGTGGAAATTCAGGAAGATGATATAAACACAATTTATCTTGATGAACCTGTTTTAAATTTAATTCCCCTTATAAGGGAGATAATCTTACTATCCATCCCTATGAAACCTTTATGCAAGGAAGATTGCAAGGGTTTATGTCCTGTCTGTGGGAAAAATAAAAATAAGGAAAAATGTAGTTGTAAATTAGAATCAGATACACCGCTTTCAAAAATCAAAGATGTATTCAAAAAATGAAAAATTTTTCTCTTTTTATACCTACAAAATATTATTTTGGATGGAATTCACTTGATATATTACCTTTAAAAGCAAAGGAAATCGGAAAAAAAGCATTTCTTGTTACAGGTAAAAAATTTTTGAGGGAAAAAGGAATCCTTGATAAAATAAATAATATGCTCAAAGAAAATAGTATAGAATTTTTTCATTATGATAACATAACCCCGAATCCAAAAACATATGAGATTGATGAAGGTGCAAAGATACTTAAAAAGGAAAAATGTGACTTTATAATAGGAATAGGTGGTGGAAGTGTTATGGATGCATCAAAAGGAATAGCAGTTATGGCAAAAAACGAAGGGAGCATATGGGATTATATGATGTTCAGAAAAGAAATAAAAGATGCACTCAAGATAATACTACTTCCAACAATCCCTGCTTCTGGTTCTGAGTATAATCCTGGTGGTGTTATAACAAATCCTTTTGAAAAGAGGAAATGGTTTTTTAGAGATGATAAATTATATCCAGCAATTTCAATAGTTGACCCAAAATTCACAGAATATTTACCCTTTTCATATCTTTCAATGGGTTCAATTGACATAATAACACATGTCCTTGAAATAGTTTTAACTTCTGAATTTTATGGATATATACAATACACTTTCTCAGCAGCACTTATAAAAGGAGTAATGGAATCTGTTTTAAAAATTAATGAAGATGAAAAAGCAAGGGAAACTTTATGTTATAGTGCTTCCTTAGCACTCTCAGGGATATTAACAAGGGGAATTGGAGGATTTGCGATAATGCACTGGCTTGAACATATACTATCAGGTTTCTATGATGAGATTTCACATCCAGAAGGTTTATGCATTTTACTTTTACCATTTTTAAGATTTTTAAAAAGAAATTTTTATCAAAATGTAAAAAATTTTGAAAAATCTTCTGGATTTCATGATATTGAAGAAACCTTTAAAGATTATTTAGATAAAATCGGTTTTAAAAAAAGATTAAGAAATTTTGGAATAAAAGAAAAGGATATAGAAAATTTTGTAAAAGAATATGATTTTCTTATAAAAAAATTTCCTGATTTCGGATTTGATAAAATAAGTTTAGAGGATGTTGAAAAAATTTATTTAGAATCAATTTAAATATGAAAGAACTTTTAAAATACCTTTTTAAATGGAGATATAAAATCTTTATAGGTATAATAACACTTTTAATTGTTGACCTTTCCCAGCTTTTTGTTCCACTTGTTATAAAAAGTGCAATTGATAAATTGATAGAAGGAATAATGAATTTAAAACTTCTCTTTATCCATTTTATTTTAATAGTTTTTCTTGCTCTTATTACAGCAATCTTTAGGTATTTCTGGAGATATTTTATTATGGGAAGTGCAAGGGAGATTGAAAAAGAAATAAGGGAAAAATTATACAGGCATTTTTTAACACTTGATTTCTATTTTTATCAAAGAAGGAAAGTTGGTGATATAATGGCACATTCAACAAATGACCTTGAGGCAATAAGGATGGCATGCGGAATGGGTATTGTTGGTGCTGCTGACTTTTTTATAATGTTTTTCTTCTCCTTATTTTTTATGCTTAAAATAAATCCATCCTTAACAATTTATGTTTTAATACCTCTCCCAGTTCTTTCAATAATAATATTTATTTTTGGAAGTAAAATTCACTATCTTTTCAGAAAGGTTCAGGAAGGTTTCTCTTATCTTTCTGAAATTGCAGAAGAAAGTTTTTCAGGAAATAAAGTTATAAAGGCATTTGTTAGGGAAAAAGAAGAAGAGAAATTATTTTTAAAAATAAATAATTTATTTTTTAAAAGAAATTTAAACCTTGCATATTTATGGGGGGCGTTTATGCCAATAATAACACTTGTTTCAGGAATATCAATTGTTCTATTGATATTTATAGGTGGTAAAAAGGTAATATTAAATGAAATAACGCTTGGAAGTTTTGTAGCATTTATCTCATATATAGAGTTTATGATATGGCCGATGATGGCAATAGGATGGGTGACAAATATTTTTCAGAGAGGAGCAGCATCAATGGATAGAATAAACGATTTATTAAGGGAAAAACCTGTAATTAAAAGTTTTCCAGACTCTATTAAGATTGAAAAATTAAAAGGGGAAATTGAGGTTAAAAATTTAACATTTTATTATCCAGATGAAAAAAAACCTGCATTAAAAAACATATCTTTTAAAATAAATGCGGGAGAAAAAATAGGAATTCTTGGAAAAACAGGAAGTGGTAAAACAACACTTGTAAATTTAATTTTAAGGATTCTTGATGTACCGGAAGGGAGAATTTTTATAGATGGAAATGATATAAGAAAATACTCTCTTTATGATTTAAGAAAGAAGATATTTTTACTTCCACAGGAAGCAGTTATTTTTTCAGGTAAAATTTTTGAAAATATTGCATTCACAAACCCATATGCAAAGGAAGAGGATGTTATAAAGGCGGCAAAATTTGCAGAAATTTATGATGAAATAAACTTATTTCCAGATAAATTTGATACAATAGTTGGTGAAAGGGGGGCAAAGCTTTCAGGCGGACAGAAGCAAAGGATTGCTTTGGCAAGAGCATTTTTTGAAAATCCCTCAATATTCATAATGGATGACGCCTTATCACAGGTTGATAGTGAAACAGAAGAGAAAATAATAAAAAACTTAAAAGAATATTTAAATAAAAAAACAGCAATAATAATTTCATACAGAACAAGTGTTTTAAAAAATCTTGACAGAATAATTGTTTTGGTTGATGGTGAGATTGAAGATATTGGAACACATGAAGAACTCATCAAAAAAGATGGATTTTATAAAAAAGTTTATGAAATTCAAACACAGTTTGCAGAAATTATAAAATGAGGCATCAGGAATTCTTAGAAGAGGAAACATTTAAAGGTACACAGGATATAAGAATTTTTAAAAAATTATTAAAATATCTTAAAAAACCATATTTAAGAATAATCTTCATAGTATTTATAATGCTCATTTTTACAACAGTATTTGATCTTGTACTCCCCTATTTAACAAAAATTGCAATAGATGAGCATATTGTCCCGCCTTATAGAATTTTAAATTTTAAGGATAAAAAAGAAATTGAAACAAAATTTTTAAAAGAGTTTAAGGGAGAAAAGATAAAAATAGAAAAAGAAAGATATATTGTTAAAAAGAGGGAGTTATCTCCTTATGAAATAAAATTTTATGAAAAAAAAGAGGTTCTTGAAAAAGGGCTTTATATTGAAGTTTATGAAATTAAGGAAAATATAAATTTAATCAAGATAAAAAATAGAATATTTGCAAGGTATGAGGATATAAACAAATTTCCTCCATCAAAGATATTAAATATAAGGAAAAAAGATATTGATGGAATTAAAAAAATAGTGATAATATATCTATTAATTCTATTTCTTCTTGCGATCTTCACCTATTCCCATATGCTTTTACTTGAATATACAGGACAGAAAATAGCAATTGATATAAGGACAGATTTATTCTCCCACATACTCAAATTGCCAATGTCGTTCTTTGATAAAAATCCAGTTGGAAGACTTGTAACAAGGGTAACAAATGATGTTGCAACCCTTAATGAATTCTTCACATCTGTTTTAGTTTACTTTTTTAAAGATGCAATTTTAATAATCGGTATAAGTATTATAATATTAAAGATAAACTTTAAAATAGGTATTATAATACTTTCTCTTTCTCCATTCATAATATTTGCAACTGATATATTCAGAAAAAAAGTAAGAGAAGCCTATAGGGAAGTTAGAAAAAGAATTGCGGAATTGAATGCCTTTACAGGTGAAACACTTACTGCTCTAAGTTTGATTCAGGCATACAATCAGGAAGAAAAGATTTATAATAAATTTTCATTTATAAATGAAGAACTCTTTAAAGCGAACATGAAACAACTTTTCATATTTGCAGTATTTAGACCAATAATAGATTTTATAAGGGCATTTGCAATTGCCATTTTAATATTATTTGGTGGACTTGGGATAATAGGTGGATATTTCACCTTAGGTTCCCTTGCCGCATTTCTATACTATCTTGAGATGCTTTTCAGACCGATAGCAGACCTATCAGAAAAATACAACATTTTGCAGTCAGCAATGGCAGGTGCAGAAAGGGTTGCTTTAATACTTGAAGAAAAAGAAGAGGATAAGGGGAAAAATAAAGTTCCTGAAAGAAAGGGTGAAATAGTTTTTGAAGATGTATGGTTAAGATATGGTGATGGTGAATGGGTTTTGAAAGGGGTATCCTTTAAAGTTTTGCCTTATGAAAAAGTTGCAATTATTGGTCCAACAGGAGCAGGAAAAACAACATT
Organism: Caldifarciminota bacterium; assembly: GCA_965649125.1. GTDB lineage: Bacteria > Hydrothermota > Hydrothermia > Hydrothermales > Hydrothermaceae > JBDRZD01. Next base: position 35,157 of record CBFGJO010000015.1, read on the forward strand.
AATATCTTCAATTTTAAAATTCTATCCATTGCAAAAAGGGAGAATTTTAGTTGATGGAGTTGACATAAGGGAATGGGATACTTACAAATTAAGAGAAAGAATAGCACTTGTTCTTCAAGATGTATTCATATTCTCAGGCAATTTTATTGATAATATAAGTTTAAGGGAAGAAAAACCGGATATTGAAAGAATCAGAAAAAGTGCAAAAAGGGTATATCTTGACAGGTTCATTGAAAGAAAAGAAAAAGGTTATTATGAAGAAATATCTGAAAGGGGAAAAAATCTTTCCTATGGTGAAAGACAGTTACTTTCCTTTGCAAGGGCATTATACTTTGAACCGGAAATTTTAATTCTTGATGAGCCAACCTCTTCTGTTGATTCATATACAGAATATTTAATTCAAAGTGGGATAAAAGAACTTTTAAAAAATAGCACATCTTTAATAATTGCCCATAGATTATCAACAATAAAGGACTGCGATAAGATAATTGTTTTACATAAAGGAAGAATTGTTGAAACAGGAACACATGAGGAACTACTTAGAAAAGGAGGATTATACTCAAAACTATGGGAACTGCAAGTAAAAGAAAAAGAAGTTGTTTTTGGATAATAGATTATTATACTTGAATAGGGCAAAAAGTTTTTGCTTTTCTTGTCTTTGAAAAGGGTAAAGAAATAATACATTTAAGTTATTCGCTTTTAATTTTTGGATAAATTTTAAAAGTTTTCCTTAATTTTATATATATCTTTACTTTCCCTAAACTTTAGATTTATCATTTTTTACC
>CBFGJO010000016.1:0-27927 GCA_965649125.1 Caldifarciminota bacterium
GATAAACTTACAAAAAGAAATCTTGAGATAGTTGAGAAGATTCATCCCGAGGAAAAAGGGGGAACACTCTTTGAAATAATAAACAGGACAAAAACACCAATGGGGAAAAGGCTTTTAAGGGAGAATTTAACTTCTCCCCTTTTGAATAAAGAAGAGATTGAAGAAAGACTTAAGGTAGTTGAAACTTTAATAAAACATCCATTCCTCAAAAAGGGGATTGAAGAAATACTTGAAGAATTCTGTGACCTTGAAAGAACACTCTCAAAAATAGTTTATGAAAGGTTTTGCCCAAAGGATATAAGAAAACTCGGGGAGAATTTGAGTTTTATTCCAAAGTTAAAAAAAATTTTAGAGGAAGCCCCAATTGAATCCATTAAAAAATTAAAAGATGAAATACCTGATGTAAGAGAAATTTCAGAACTCATTTTAAACACGATAAATGAAAATCCACCTGAAATAGGAGAAGGAGAGGTTATTAAAAGAGGGGTAAACAAAGAACTTGATGAATTAAGAGAGTGGAATCTAAACAGTAAAGAAAAGTTAAAGGAGATTGAAAAAAGAGAAAGGGAAAGAACCGGAATACCAAAATTAAGAATTGGCTATAATTCAGTCTTTGGATATTATATAGAAATTACAAAATCGTATTTAAGTCTTGTTCCAAAAGATTATATAAGGAAACAGACACTTATCAACTCAGAAAGATTTATAACCCCGGAGATAAAAGATATTGAAGCAAAAATAATAGGTGGTGAAGAAAGGATTAAAGAAATTGAAAAAGAGATATTAAAAGATATTGGAAAAAAATTAGTTGAAAAAACAAAAGAAATACAAACAATTTCTGATAAGATAGCCTTCTTAGATATGCTTATTTCTTTTGCAGAAGTTTCAAAAGAATATGGATACACTAAGCCAGAAATAACTTATGAAAAAGAAATATACATAAAGGATGGAAGACATCCTGTTGTTGAAAAATTTCTAGATGAATTCATTCCAAATGATACAGAGTTAAATAGTGAAAATTTCTTCTGGATAATAACAGGACCAAATATGTCAGGAAAATCAACATATTTAAGGCAGGTTGCATTAACTGTCCTCTTAGCACAGTGTGGATGTTTTGTCCCTGCAAAAGAGGCAAGAATTGGTATTGTTGACAGAATATTTACAAGGATAGGGGCATCCGATGATATATCAAGGGGTGTTTCAACATTTTATGCTGAAATGAGCGAAACCGCTAATATACTGCACAATGCAACAGAGAAAAGTTTAATAATCCTTGATGAAATAGGAAGGGGAACATCAACATATGATGGGCTTGCACTTGCATGGAGCATATCAGAAGAGATAGTTGACAGGTTAAAGGCGAGGACACTCTTTGCAACCCACTATCATGAATTGACAAACCTTGCGGAGAATAAAAAGGGGATGCAAAATTATACATGTCTTGTAAAGGAATGGAAAGATGAGGTTATATTTTTGAGGAAAATAGTAAAAGGGATACAGGATAAAAGTTATGGAATTTATGTTGCAAAAATTGCGGGGATCCCTGAGGATGTTATTAAAAAAGCAAAAGAGATTTTAAAATTCTTTGAAAGCAAAAGAGAAATAAGAAGATATATAAAAATAGAATATTCACAACCTGAACTCTTTGAAAAAGAGAATAAAGTCATAGAAAAATTAAAAAGTGTAAATCTTGATGAAATATCACCAAAAGAAGCACTTAATTTACTTTATGAATTAAAGAAAGAAATTGATTGATTTGTATCTATTTTACATAAACTATTTTAAATTTTTGTGAATCCATCTTTATGAAATAAATTCCCTTTTTAGATTTATCAAGATTTAGGATTATTTTTTCATTTCCTAATTTAATTCTCGGCGAATAAATTCTACCAGAAGAATCAAACACTTTTATTTTCTTTGATTTAGGGGTTGGAAGATAAAGAACAATTTTACCATCCATATTGTTATATATTTTTGGTTTATTTATGGTATTTTTATATGCTTTTTCCTTTGCAGAAACCTGTAAATTTACAACCATCCTCATGCATCCATCAGTGAACTGGTCTCTATATGGAGCCCATGCACCGGTATATTCATAAGTATTTCTTGAATAAGGTGGTGCTACATCTACTGCAAAGTCAGGACCTTCGGAACCGCCCTGGATATATCCAACCCATAATGCTCCTTCTTTATAAAGATAATTCTGGGTATTAAGAGTATACCAAGCAGGATTAGAACTATTTACATAATAACTTGTTTGATAAAGAATGGTTCCTGGAAGCCCACCAGGTCCATCATCATCATAAAGATAAATGTAAGCCATACCTGGCTGGTTAATTGCTGCAAGCATTACACGAACTTCAATAACTTCGCATGTATCAGGTGGGACAAATTTAACTCCCCATCCACCACCTGCACCCATCCAGTGGGTGAAACTTGCTTGAGTTGTATCATTTATAAAGTCAAGAATTACATAATTACTCCTTTGAACTACTGGAACATCAGCATGCAAAGTATCATTAATTGGAACCTGATCACCTGCTGTTTTTACCCATTCAATTATTTCATATTTACTTGCAATAGATGGTGTCCACCCTTCAAAATAAACTGTATCAAACTCACCAGGATTTATTGCGCCCATCTGCACAGTATCATTGTATACAATCTGACCTGCTGGAAGCCTTCTTATTCTACAAAAGGCTTGATATGAATTAACAGATAAATTGCCTGAATTTTTGATTATTGCATAGGGAATATAGCCTTCATTCTGAATCAGGAAAAATCCCTGATTATTCGGGCTTATCTCATACATGGTTAAATCTGTAACCTGATAACTTGTTGTCTCCGGTGGGTAAAATTTTATTGCAAGGGAATCATGAAACATATTAGGAGAAAGGGTATCATCTTTTAAATATTGAAGTCCTATCTGCCCTGTAATATTTTCAATTCCTATACCAAAAGCAGGTGGCGCTGCAGGATGTCCATAGTTGAATTTACCCCTTTGCTCTCCATATTGAAATGTTATTGTAGAATCATTTCTATCAAGGATGAGTTGAAATGTATGGGAACCCATAGTATCTGTTCCATAATGCCATTCAGGAACATCTATAAAGGATACTATGAGTGTATCCTGACCATTTGACCAGTAATAAACTTTACCTCTTCCAAGATTGAAATTTAAATCACCACCAAGAACAACAAGCAAATCATTCGGTAAAGTAGAACTTGGTATCTGGCTGCCACCTTGATGGGGTGACCACATTTGATTGGATGAAAATGAGATTAAACCATTTGAACAAACCCAGAATTTGTCAACCTTATACCAGTAATAGGGGAATTGAAAGCCTATTGAAAAAGGACCAACAACATTGTCATCACCAAGCCCCTGAACTTCAGTTCCATAAGGCGTTATATCTATCCAGTTATATTCCGGTATACCTGGAATACCTGTTGTATCATTATCTATCCAAGTATATCCATATTGGTCTGGTCCTCCTACACTACCTTTTATCTTTGTATGATAATTTCCATTATTTTTACTGCTTACAATACCCATTGCAAGAAGCATACTTAATATAAGGTTCATATAACACCTCCTTTAAATTTTAAAATTATAAGGAAAATCAAAAAATTTTTTCAATATACTCTTTTAAAATTTCTAAAATTTCTTTTAATGGTTTCACCTTGAACCATTCTCTTTGAGTAATCTCATTTGCAAATGCCTTATAAATATCTTCTATTAATTTTTTTAATTCAAATGGTAAATTCGGGGGAACTTTAACATATTTCCTCCAGTTTATCCTGTGAGCCTTTTTTGCCTCTTCAACTTCTTTAAACCAGGAGGAGTTCCTGTAATAAATCCTTGCTATTTCTTTACTAACAGGAATATTTTTATAAGTGAATCTGCATTCATCAAGGGTGCCTATTGTATCAACCAGGATTATATTCCTATCCTGGTCAAAGCCAAATTCAAATTTACCATCCTCGTTAAAAAGACCAATTCTTTTAACTTCTTCTGTTATCAAACTGTTTATAAGAAGGGAAATTTTTTTAATTTCTTCAATCTCTTCCTCTTTTAAATTCAAAAGTTTTTTTGCCTCATCAAAAGTTATGTATCTATCAGTATCCTCATATTTTGTTGATACATCAATAATAGGGGTTTTAAGAACTTCACCTTTTTCCGGCATTTTTTCAAGTCCTATATCCTTTAAACTGAGTTTCCCTTCTTTAATCCTTTTGAAAATAGATGAACCTTCAGGAAGTGCATTCCTGTAAATTATTTCAAGAGGAATTAAAAAATTGCATCTCTCTTTTTTATAAATTGAATAATCATAAATTCCCTCTTTTACTTCTGGTTTTAAAACCCTTAATAAAGTTATCTCCATTATATTTGTAGAATTTTTTAAATCGTTAATTTTTTTAACCTTTCCATCTTCAACCACTCCTATATAATGGGTTTTAATTCCTATCTCTTCAATTTTTTCAAAGAAATAGGCAGAAACAATACATAGAGACTTACCCTTATCCTCAATTTCATCCGGCATTTTACCATAATCAAAAACAGAATATCTATCAGAAAAAACAAATCTCCCAACTCCTGTTCTTTCATTCTTCGGATTTTTTAAAACTACAAGGTCTTTAACAGAACCCATTAAATATTCTCTTTTAACTTATTAATATAATCCTTTATTTTTTTTCTTATTTTTTCATCTTTGATCCCGATTATTTTTAATGCTGCAATTGCTGCATTCTCAGGCTCCAGAACAAGCATAGGGGTAACGCCCTTTGGCATCCTTACTATGGAAAATATATCAAACCATTTCCTTTCATCAAAAGGGGGACAGGCAATTACAGGCTTATCAGTATTTGCAGAAACAAACCCGCTGAGTGCATCACTTTTCCCTGCAACAGTTATAAAAATAACATCCTTATCCTCAAACTCTTTAATTATTTCTAAAACTTTTAAAGGGGTTTTGTGAGCAGATGCAATTTTGAGATGATATGGAACCCCAAATTCTTCTAAAAGTTTTACAATACTTTTTGAGTGTTCCATATCCTTTTCTGAACCCATTATAATAACAATTTCAGCCATCTTTTCTATCAAGTGCCCTTTCTATTAACCTTTTTATAAAAAATTCATAAGAAATTTTTGAATATTTTAATGCCTTATAAAATCCACTATTTTTTGAAATATCAGGATTTGGATTTGCTTCTATAAAATAGATCTTCCCGTTTTTATCCATTCTGAAATCAATTCTTCCATAGTCCTTCATATTTAAAATTTTAAATATTTTAAGGGATAAGTATTTTATTTTTTCTTCCTCTTCTTTATTTAAATTTGCAGGACAAACTGTTTCTGTTCCTTTATCTTCCTTACTCCCTTTTTCCCATTTTGCCTTATATGTTACGATTCTTGGTTTTATTTTAAAAATAACTTCACCAATTCCAATGACCTTATCATCAAATATTGAAACATTAAATTCTCTTCCATCTATGAATCTCTCTGCGAATATAAATTCAAAATTTTTCTTTAATTTTCTTAATGTATTTTTATAATTTTTCTCATTAAAAACAACATTTTTAGAACTTATTCCGATGCTTGCATCAACTTTATTTGGCTTTATGATGATAGGATAACCGATTGGAGAAGATTCTGGAAAATCAGATGGTAAAAAATATTCAGGGGTTAATATTCCGTTTCTCAAAACAATATCCTTTGCTTTTATTTTATCAAGGCATAAAAAGAGTGAAAAAGGAGGTGAACCTGTATAGGGGATTTTAAGTAATTCTAAAAAAGAAGCAATATATCCTTCACCTTCAGGCTCTCCTCCAAAATCCTCACAAAGATTTATAACCACATCAACCTTTTTCCTTTTTAAAACATTTATCCATTTATAATCTTTACCTATTTCAAGAACAAAATTCTTTATTTTAAGAAAATTAAGAGACTCTCTTACTGCCTCAACTTCTTCCATTACACCGCATCTGTCAGGCTTATCTTTTTCCATTACTTTATTATACAATATGCACACCTTCATAATTTTATATTTTTAAAATTCTCATATCTTGAAAAGGCACTTGTAATGATTTCCTTCAATAAGGAGTTGTAATCCATTCCAAGTTTATAAGCCATTATCGGAAGGTCACTTGTATTCGGATTAAGACCCGGTAATGGATTTATCTCAAGAAAATAAGGATTCTCATCTTTATCACATCTGAAATCTATTCTTGCTATATCCCTTAATGAAAGCAATTTATAAATTTTTAATGCATTTTTTTCTATCTCTTTCTTTGTTTTTTCCTTTATCTCAGGTGGCACAATATAATCAACTTCCTCTTTATAATTCCTTTTTACTTCAAGGGAATATATAAAATCTTCCTGTTTTAATCTTTTTGGTCTTATCTCCATCATTCCAAGAACCCTTGCATTTTCATCATTTCCTATAATTCCAACAGTGATCTCTTTTCCACTTATAAACTCCTCAATCAAAACGGGTTCATTGTAATTTTTTAAAAGGTAATAAACTTTTTCTTTTAATTCGTCTAAATTTTTAACCTTTGAAGAAAGTCTCAAACCCATACTTGAGCCTTCATTTTTTAATTTAACTATTGCTGGAAATTTCTTAAAATTTAATTTTTTAAAATCGCTCTCTTTATTCACAATTTTAAAATAAGGCGTTCTTATTCCAATTGATTTTGCAAATCTTTTACAAATTTCTTTATCAAGTGTTATGTTTAGAGAAAGCGGGTCAGAACCTGAATAAGGCACGCCCAGCATCTCACAAACTGATGGAATATGTCCCTCCCTTGACCTTGTTCCAAACCCCTCTGCAATGTTAAAAACAAAATCAACTTTCTCTTTCAAAATATTCTTTAAAAAATTCTTACCACTTTCTAAAAGGATAACATCAAAGCCAAATTTTTCAAAAACATTTTTTAAAGCAAAGATAACTTCTTCTGAATCAAATTCTTCAAATATATCTTCTGGCAAATTCGCGGGACAATTTTTTGGTTTTAAATCAAAAGCAATCCCTATTCTCATTAAAACTTCAAAACATAAATTGGATTGAGTTTTGCAATAGGTCTTGCAAGGGAAAGCTCAATCACCCTTATAAAAACTTTCTGTCCCCTGTATTCAAAGGGAAGATCTCTTGGTGTTTCTATAATTTCAATACCTTTTGTCCCCCATTTAAGCAGAAGTTCAAAAAGTCTTTTATTTTGAACTTCCCTTACCCCATTTATTGATAAAATATGAGGAAAATCATAACCTGAACCATGGGGAATTAAATTTGAATTTTCTAATTCTTCCAACAATCCATATTTCTTTGCTCTTTTTACAAAACCCAAACTTTTTAAAACCTCTTTTTTAATATTTGGAATCCCTTTTACAAGATAAGCAGGTAAATCAGACCGCATAACAAAAGGAAATATTTTATTTTCATCTTCAAAATAATGGGCACCAAGAAGTATCTCACCTTCATTTAAAATTCCCTGATGGGTCTCATTTGAAATAAGGTCAAATGGACCAAAAAGGCTTTCCGCTGCAATAAGTCTTTTTCTTTCTGCAAAACTTTTAGCATAAAAATAGAACTCAACATATTCTTTTACATCTTCCCCTTCAAGATAATAAAGGGGACCAAAAGGTGTATTTAAAACTTTTGATTTTTTTCTCAAACTTTTACTTACATCAAAATAAAGACCTATACCTTTTTTTGTCTTATCCTTCAATTCAGAGGCAGATGTATGTAAGATGAAGGCGTAAGCAGGAAATTTTTCAGCCCCAAGTGGTTCAATTTCAAAAACATCAATAAAATGGTTTGAATCATAAAAGTCCCATTTTACAGGAATTCCATCAATCTCAATCCTTTTTTCTCCTAACTTTAATAGTTTTTCAACAAGGGAAGCATAAGAGGGTAAATTATGAATTCCTCCTGCAAGCATTCCACAAGCATTTGGTTTTATATCAAGAGGAAAAAAATTGTTTTTGATTTTTGATCCAAAAGAGATTTTGCCACCATAGCCAAATCCCTGATTCCACCTTGTTCTATTCCTTGTAATGGTCATATCCGGTGTTCCAAGGAAATAGGGGGTTTCTTTTATGCCAAATTCTTTCTGCATATAAAGGAGCTTTGCAATTCCATATTTTGTATTTATGAAACACAATTTCTCTGCAACATCACCTATTCCCATTGAAAAAATAAGTTCTTCTGCTTTTAGAAGAAGTTCTTCTTTTAAATCACAAATTAGACCTCTCACCTCTCCTCTTCATCCTCAAATTTTCTACTGGTATAAGATACTCTCTTTCACCTTTAAATAAAGAAAGAACACCTTCTTCCTTTTTTCCCTTTTCTTTATCCTTTCTTTTTAAAGGCTTGTTCAAATAGGAGAAAATCATCCCTTCAAAATTTCTCAAAATAATTTTATCTTCTGAAAGTGAAACGATATAATTTGGCATAACAGGAACTTTTCCCCCGCCATGGGGAGCATCTATCACATAAGTTGGCACTGCAAGACCTGAAATATGACCTCTCAATCCCTCCATTATTTCAATTCCCTTATAAACACTTGTTCTGAAATGGGATACACCCTTTGTAGGATCACAGTGAAATAAATAATAGGGTTTAACCTTAATTTTAAGTAGACCTTTAAAGAGTTTTCTCATCGTATCAACATCATCATTTACACCTTTAAGAAGAACAGTCTGATTGTTCACAGGTATACCTATTTTAAGAAGATTTAAAATTGCTCTTTTTGAATACTCTGTTATTTCATTTGGATGATTGAAATGGGTATTAAGCCATAAGAAATCATACCTTGCTAAAAGATTCAAAAGTTCCCTATCAAAAAGCCTCATTGGAAGTGTGACAGGAACCCTTGAACCAATCCTTACAACTTCAATTGATGGAATGCTTTTTAATCCATCAAGTATCATTTTTAGTTTTGGTAAAGGTAAAGTTAAAGGGTCTCCTCCGGAAACAATAACATCTGTTATTTCAGGATGTTCCCTTAAATAATTTAAGACCTTATCAAATTCAAGAAGAGATTTCACCGTTTTTCCTTTACCAAGTATTCTTTTTCTTGTACAATGCCTGCAATAGGTAGGACAGAAATTTGTTGTTATTAAAAGTGCTCTATCAGGATACCTGTGAATAAGCCCGGGTGCTGCTTCATCCTTTTCCTCTTCAAGTGGATCATAAACATTTTCGGTATCAAAAAGTTCATCAATTGTAGGGATTGCCTGCTTTTTTATAGGATCGTTCGGATCATAAGGATCAATAAGTGAAAGATAGTAAGGCGAAATTAAAATTGGATAGATCCTTGCAACAGCCTCTATATTCTTCTTTTCTTCTTCTGTTAGAAATGGGAAAGATTGAAAAAGTTGCTCGGGAGTTCTTATCATATTTTTAATTTGCCATCTGTAATCAAGAAATTCATCAGGAGAAACATTTTCGTATAACCGAAGTTTTTGCCAGAAATAAACCTTTTGAATGGTTGTTATAGACGGGGGTTCTTCTTTTTCACTTGAAGAGAAAAGATCACCTCCCCATACATTTCTCCCATTTATTTCTCTTTCACCCCTCTTTGTTCCCATTTTTTTCTCCTTAAAAGTTTCAATTTACTTAACATAAATTTAAGTATATTAATAATAAACTAAAAAATATATGTTTGTCAAGTATGTATAATTATTTTGAATTTTTTAATAGATAAACTTTATAATTATGATATGACTTTTGAGAAGGAGATTGGAGAAAGAATAAGAAGAATAAGGAAAGGAGAAGGGATAACTCTTGGTGAACTTGCAACAAGAGCAGGAATAACAAAATCTGCACTTTCCCAGATTGAAAGGGGAATAATAACTCCTTCCATAATAACATTCAAATCAATACTTGATGCACTTGGTTTTACATTTTCAGAATTTTTTGAGAAAGAGGATAAGGAAAATTTATTTGTATTTAAAAAAAATGATTATAAGTATCTTGAGAAAGAAAATATTGAATGTCTGCTTCTAACACCCTTTGGTACTCAAAAGTCTTTTGATATTTTTAAAATTGTAATACCACCACTTTCTATGACAAAAGAAGAAACTTCTCATGAAGGTGAAGAAGCAGGGATTGTTTTAAATGGAGCAGTTATTTTCCATTTAGGTAAGAAAAAGATAAAAATAAGAAGGGGAGAAAGTTACCTTTATATTCCCAGAAGGATCCATTATTTTGAAAATCGTTCAAAAAATAAACCTGCCATTCTTATACATATTGTATACCCACCAAATATACAGGTATTTTGAAATGGAAAGAAAAAGAAATTTAATATCTCTTGCAGGACTATTAAAACCTGAAATTGAAGAATTAATAAAAAATAAAAATTATCAGGAATTGAAAAAGGTAATAATTAACTGGGAACCTGTTGACATTGCTGAATTACTTGAAGATTTAAAAAAGGAAGAGGCAATTTCTATACTTCTCATGCTACCAAAGGAGTTGCAAACAGAAGTTTTTTCAGAATTTGATACTGAGACTCAGGAAAAAATTATAAAAAGTTTAAAGGATGAAGAGATAAAGATAATCATTTCCGAACTTTCACCTGATGATAGAACTTCTTTATTTGAAGGAATTTCACCATCTTTAACAAGGAAACTTTTAAATTTGCTTCCTTCAGAAGAGAGAAAGGAAGCCCTTACTTTTCTTGGTTATCCAAAAGGAAGTGTTGGAAGACTTATGACACCGGATTATGTTGCCATAAAGAAGGACTGGACAGTAAAAAAAGCGATAGAATACATAAGGAAAAATGGGAAGGATGCAGAAACAATAAATATGATTTATGTTGTTGATGACAACTGGTGTTTGATTGATGATATCCCATTAAGAAGGCTTATAATAGCAGAGCCTGACGAGAGAGTTGAATCAATAATGGATTTTCAATACCTTTCAATAAGTCCTTATGAAGACCAGGAAAGGGCAATAGAAATAATGAAAAGATACAACTTAATAGCAATCCCTGTAATAGATAGTGAAAATCACCTACTTGGAATTGTTACAATTGATGATATAATGGATGTGATGGAAGAGGAACAAACAGAAGATATTACAAAGATTTCAGCAATCCATCCAAATTTTGTGGGACTTGAATTAATTACAAAGATAAAAGAGATTCCCATTTTAAAACTTTATAAAAGCAGGATTGGATGGCTCTTATTCTTGCTTTTAATGAATGTTTTTACAGGGGGAGTAATTTATATTTTCAAAGAAACAATTGTGAAATATGTTGTACTCGCTACTTTCTTACCAATTTTAATTGCTACAGCAGGCAACGCAGGTTCTCAATCAGCAACCCTTGTTATAAGGGCAATGGCTTTAAAAACTGTTGAAACGAAAGACTGGATCTATTTGATTTTAAGAGAGATAATAGTTGCCTCTTTACTCGGATTTACAGCAGGATTTGGAATTTCATTAATAGGGATATTGAGGAGTCATTCATTAAAAATAACATTTTGTGTTGTATCCGCAATGATATTAAATGTGATAGGTGGATGCTTAATCGGTGTTTTATTACCATTTATATTTACTAAATTAAAAAAAGACCCAGCAACAGCAAGCACACCACTTATAACAACAATTGCGGATATTTTTGGAACACTCCTTTATTTAGGTATGGCAGCACTTTTTTTAAGATAAAAGAAATAAATTACCAATCCTTACATTTTTTAAGCCAATTTCTTTTGCAATTTCCAGTGCTTTGAAAGCTTCTATTTTTCTTGTCGTCCTTATATCCCTCATCTCAAAATTTGGAGAAAAGGCTAAAAGTGCATAAGGTATTTCAGGGTCAAAATCATAGATAAATTTTGCAATATTTCTTATCTCTTCTTCATTTATATAACCGGGGACTAAAAGTGTGGAAACACATAGATGTTTCTTTGCTCTTTCTTTCAAAATATTAGCACATTTTTTAAAATTCTCAAACACCCCGCTACCCTCATATCCTGTAAGTGCAAAATAAATTTTCTCATTCCATGCCTTTATATCAAATTTTAAAATACCACCTGATTCTTTAACTATATAAAGAATCTCTTCAAGTATCTTTTCATTCCATAAACCGTTTGACTCATAACAGATTAAGATATTTTTCTTCATTGCCTCTTTTGCAATTTCAAGGGAATGGAGTGCCTGTGTTGTTGGATCTCCTCCAAAAAAACATATACAGTAAACCCTCTCATTTATTGCCTGAATAACTTTTTCTGGAGTTATCCCTTTTTCATCTTCAGGTTTTAAATATCTAAAATGATAGTTTTGACAGAAGAGACAGTTTAAAGAGCATGTTTCATAAAATATCGCAAGGTTATAATAACCTATTTTATTATGTCCTGAACAAACCCAGTCAGCAACACAGTTTGTTGGTAAGGGGTCATAATAATATTTTAAAAATCCTTTATCTTTTGAACCGATACTAATAAGTCTATTTTTTTCAGTTTTTCTTAAACCGCAGAATCCATATTCACCTTCACCAATTTTGCAATCCCTTTTACAGAGCCCACATTTTATACCATTTACAGGTGGGAAAGGAGGTAAATCAAACTTTTTTCTTGAAATCTCATGTTTTTTCCTTATTTCAGGAAGAATCTCATCAAAATTTTTTAAAATACAATCCCTGCAAAATGGAAGTATTTTTGAAATGTAATCGTATTCCTTAAAGCAAAAATTGCATTTCATTTCCTTATTTTTATAAGCACAATCAATCCTGCAATTAAAAAGATTATATTTGGAATCCATGGAGCAATATGGGGAGGAAGTTTTTGTGTTTCGCCAAGTGCTCTTGATACTTCCATAATCCCCCAGTAAATAAAAGAGATAAAAGAACCAAGAGCAAAGGCAAAACTTCTTCCTCCCTTTTCAAGGGTAAAGGAAAGGGGGAGAGCAAAAAAAAGTGTTAAAAGGCTTACAAGCGGAAAAGATATTCTTGAATGTGCCTCAACCACTTCTTTTGAAAAATCCATTCCTGCATCCTTTTTTGACCTTATGAGGTATAAAATTTCAAAAAAATTCATCTGGTCAATTGTTTTTTCTTCTCTTAAAATTACAAGCGGGGAAGATTTTAAATCATCATAAAACTTCTCACTATATTTATTTATATATTTTATATCTCCTTCTTCACTAAAAATCCTTTCCATAACTTCATAAAATCTCCATCCGTTCCCCTCAAAGATTCCTGATTCCGCATCAATTCTTCTTAAAAGTTTATTGCTTTCAAAAGTTAAAACAATTATATTTTTTGACCTTTCATCTTTTGAAGAAATATATCCAAAAATATAGAAATTCTTTCCTTTTTTCTCTAAAAAGGCAAGGTCAATCCCATATATTCTTTTATCCGGTGGAGGAATTTTTTTAATATATTTATAATTTATTTCTACAAATTTTTTTTGAGATAAAGGCTTTATAAGTTCCTGGTCTAAAAAAGATGAAAGGGTTAAAAGAAAACCAAAGGAAATTATCGGAAGAGAAAGTCTAACAAGATTTATACCGGATGCCTTCATTGCAACAATTTCTTTTTTTCTTGCAAGTGTACTTATTGAAAAAAACGGGGTTAAAAGTAAGGAGGCGGGTAAAAGCAAAACATAAAGGTCGGGAATCTGGTATATATAGTATTTTACGATCACAAAGAATGGGACTTCTGATCTTAGAAATCTATCAATTTTTTCAAAAAAATCAACCACAATATAAAGAAGTATGATACCACATAAAAAAATAATAAAATATTTAGAAAATTCTCTAAGAAGATATTTATCTAATTTCTTCACCCTATATCTTTTTCATATCCTTAGCATGTTCAAGAACAATTTTCCTTACACCACTTTTATAAAAAAGAATTTCAGCCTTTCCATCATAAATATTCAATATCTTTCCTATTCCAAATACAGGATGGAATACCTGCTCACCTTTTTCAAAATCTATTTTCCTTGTTATATCAGGCTTATTATGCCATACATATGTATCGGGTGGAAGGTCAAATAAAAATCTACTTGGCTCAAGAAAACCCTTGCCTTTTGCGAATCTGCTTCTTGTGTATAGAATATAAAGTCTTTCTTTAGCCCTTGTCATTGCTACATGAAAGAGCCTCCTTTCCTCTTCAAGTTCTTCATCTGAATCAAATGCTGCTTTATGCGGGAATACACCATCCTCGCTCCCTGTTATTATAACACAGGGCGCTTCAAGTCCCTTTGCATTATGAACAGTTAAAAGGGAAATAACCTTTCTTCTTTCATCATATTCATCTGCATCTGTTTTAACTGCAACCTGAGAAAGATAAGCAACGATTGATTTGTCCTCACTTCTTTCACAAAATTCTTTTGTGGATGCAAGAAGTTCCATAACATGAGAAACTTTATCTTCATACTCTTTTTCATCTTTACAGAGTGTTTTTAAATAATCAAGATAATGGATTTTTTTTATAAGGATGGAAAAGAGGTTAAAAACCGTTTCCTTTTTTGCAGATTCAATTAAAAATTCAAAAAGTTTCTTTGCCTCATTAAATTCTTTTCTATAAGAAGAAGGAATTTCTTTTTCGGAAAGCAAAAGAAGAGTCTCAAAAAGGCTTGCCCCTTTCTTCTTAGCAAGTCTTTCAAGGAAATCCAGCCTTTTCTCCCCAAAACCTCTTGGTGGAACATTTATAATCCTTTTAAAACTTATATCATCTTTTGGATTAACTATAACCCATAGATAGGAAAGTAAATCTTTTATCTCTTTTCTATCAAAGAAATGGATTCCTCCAATTATTCTATAAGGTAAATTTTTAATTGTGAATACTTCTTCAAAAGGACGGGATTGGGCATTTGTGCGATAAAGAATAAGATATTCATTAAATTTCCTCTTTTCCTTCATTATTATTTCATAAACCTTCTCAGCTTCATCCCTTTCATCCTCGGCTTCAATGATTTCTATAAATTCGCCATCCCCTTTTTTTGTATAAAGATTTTTACCTATTCTAAGTTTATTCTTTGAAATAAGTTCTTTTGCTGCTTTTAAAATTCTTCCATAAGACCTATAATTTTCTTCAAGTTTATAAATCTTAACATCCTTAAAATCATTTTTAAAATCAAGTATATTTTCAAGTTTTGCACCTCTAAATCTATAAATAGCCTGGTCTTCATCACCAACAACAAAAAGGTTCCTGTATTTTGATGATAGAAGTTTTAAAAATTTGTACTGAACATAGTTTGTATCCTGAAACTCATCAACAAGAACATGTTTAAATTTTGATGCATATTCCTCCCTTATTTCCTCATAGTTTTCTAAAAGATAAACTCCATAAACAAGTATGTCATCAAAATCCATCGCATTTGCCTCTTTAAGTTTGCGATTGTATTTAAGGAGGATATCTCCTTCTTTATTATTTTCTATTTCATCAACTCCTATTTTTATCCTTGATATTCTATGAAGCATAAAGTTTATGCTTTCCCCTTCTGTCTTCATTATTTCCCTTAATATGTTTTTCTGGTCTTCCCTATCATAAACTGAAAAATAAGGTGTATAACCAATTAAATTCGCATATTTCCTCAATATCCTTAATATTAAAGAGTGGAATGTCCCAAGCCATATTCCGTTTATCTTCCCTTTAAGTAAAGAATCAAGCCTATCTCTCATCTCATCTGCTGCCTTATTTGTGAATGTCGTTGCAAATATATTATCAGGTCTTACATTTTTATACTTTGTTAAATAATAAATCCTGAAGGTTAAAACCCTTGTTTTACCTGTACCTGCACCTGCGAGCACAAGCGCAGGACCTTCTCTGTGCGTCACAGCCTTCAGTTGTTCTTCATTCAAAAATTCTTCAAATTCCTTCATTTTTAATTTTTTCAATTATTTTAGTTGTTGAAAAATTTTTAAGATAAGGAATTATAACGACATTGCCTTTTCTTTTCTTCACAAACTCTCCTCCAACAATTTCATTTTCTTTATAGTCTCCACCTTTAACCAGTATATCAGGTTTAATCTCTTTAATAAGTTTAAAAGGTGTCTTTTCATTAAAAATAACAACATAATCAACTCCTTTTATATTCTCTATTATAAAGGCTCTCTCACTTTCTTTCAAAATTGGTCTTCCTTTCCCTTTTATCTTTTTAATTGAAGAATCACTGTTTAATCCAACAATAAGGATATCTCCAAGTTTTTTTGCCTCTTTTAAAAGATAAATATGTCCTTTATGAATTAAATCAAAACAACCGTTTGTAAAGACTATCCTCTTACCTTCCTTTTTAATTTTTTTTGCAATTTCCCTTATTTTTTTTCTTGAAACAATCATTTCACAAAAAAATTGATTACCTCTGGATAAATTCCAGATAAAAGTGTAAAAAATAAAAGAATAAGCATACAAAAAACTCTAAAAAATCTTAAATTTAGCCCTCTTAAATTTTTAAACATTTCTCCTGCAATCTTTATATAATAATAGGAAGAGATGGCAGAATTCAAAAAAAGAATAAATGCGAAAATTTCATATCCTTCAAAGATAAGGAATCCTGACATAAGGAACTTCACATAAAAGCCACCTGTTGGTGGAATTCCTATAAGAGAAACTAAAAAGAATAAAGATGCAAAAGATAAAAAAAGTGAACCCTTATTTTTCAAATCGGATAGCCTAATTTCTTCATTACCAAATGACTCTAAAGAAAAAATTATTCCAAAATGAGAAAATGTATAGATAATTAGATAGAAAAAAAGGATGTTGAAAAAGACTTTTGATTTTATAACAAAAATTAAAAGTATATAACTTGAATGAAGAAAGGTAGAAAATGCTATAATCCTTTTCAATTTTTTTTCAAAAATAAGAATTATGTTAAATAAAAACATTAAAATTATAGAAACAATTCCTGTGAAAAATGGATCAAAACTTATCTCTTTATTAAGAGAAAATAAAAGGCTGAATAGACTTATTTTTGGGACTATGGAAATGAATGAAAGGAATGGAAAAGGTAAAGACTCAAATATAGAAGGTGTGGCAAAATGAAAAGGAACAAAAAGAATTTTAAAAGTAAATCCTGTAAGTAAAAATAAAATTGAAAGAATATAGAGTTCAAAAACTTCTTTTTCTTTTAAAAAGGCATAAGCAAGACT
This sequence comes from Caldifarciminota bacterium, assembly GCA_965649125.1. Classification (GTDB taxonomy): domain Bacteria; phylum Hydrothermota; class Hydrothermia; order Hydrothermales; family Hydrothermaceae; genus JBDRZD01. The sequence goes on from CBFGJO010000016.1 coordinate 17,100, forward strand.
ACCTGAATTTAAATAAATTAAAGAGATACCAAATAGTATAAGAATGGATGAAAGAAAACCAAGGATAAAATATTTGAGGATTAATTTTGATTTATTGAAAAAAGAGATAATTGTATAAATTGTAAGAGAAAGATATTCAAGAGAAAGGAAAGAAAGGAAAAGATTCAAAGAGCGAATCAAAAGAAGCATTGCAAGGAGCGAGTTTAAAAGTAAAAAGGAAGTTTCCTTTTTAAAAATTTCTTTATTCCTGTAATCCAAGAATATTAAGATTGAAATAAATGAGGAAAGAAGTAAAATGATGGAAAAAATTCTTGTTTCATAAGAAAAATTTAATAAATAATAAATTCCAAAAATATTTTTTTTAAAAAGAAAAATTTCAGAAAAGATGGAAAACAGGTTAGAAATTACGCAAAGCCCGAAAAAATAAAAAGTTTTTCTTGTTATAAGATGAAAAAAAAGTGTTAAAATTATTCCAGAAAAAATAATTATCTCTGTTAAAAAAATAAAAATTTTTGTTTCCATATCCCTGAATAAAGCATTAAAAAAATAAGGGGAATGATTGAAACTATTTCATTAAAACTTAAATTTTCAATCTTTTCACCTTTATATTTTCTAAGTTTTATCAAAAAAGATAAAAAATAAAGGCAAATCAAAAAAGTGGTAGAAACACTTATTATAAAAAGGAAAATTGACTTTTTAAAAATACTGTAAAATATGAGGAATGTCCCTGGGAAATTGTTAAGACCTGGTAAAAAAATTATTGACAAAATGCTCATTATGAATAAAATTTTAAGAAAAGGGATGCTATTTATAATCTCCTGAACTTTTTCAATTTCAAGTTTATTTCCCCTTTTATATATTGAACCTGAAATAATAAAAAGTGCACAGATTGTAATACCGTGATTAAACATTTGAAAGATGCTACCCATAAAGCCTTCATCCTGAAATGTAAATATTCCAACTACTATAAGTGCCATATAAAAGAGACTTAAATAAGAAAGAATCTTTTTAAAATTTTTCTCCTTCCAGAAAATAAAGGCAACACAAATCATATTTAAGATGGAAAGAATTATTATAATGTTTGAAATTCCCTTTAAAAAATCAGGAAAAATTTCTAAGACAATTCTTATAATTCCATAAATACCTATTTTTAAAATGACTCCTGAAATAATGGAGGAACAGAAAGTTTTTGAATTTGCAATTATTTCAAAAAAGAATTTTGGGAAAGGAAAAATTGGAATATACATTAAAAATGGAAGAAGGAATAAAAAAAATGTCATTTTTCCAAGATTTCCTTTTAAAGAAATTTTTGATAGTTCAAAGATATCAAAAGAAAAAAAACCTCTTAAATTTTTAAAATAAAAAACATAAATTAAAATCCCTGTAATAAAAAAAGAAGAAATTAAAAATAGATAGATTAAAAATTTATAGGCATCGTATTCCAGTTCTTTATAGCCATATTCTTTAATTATAAAAAATAAAGGGACTGGTAAAAATGCAAAGAAAATATAAAAAAGAAATAGATCCCTTGAAAGGAAAATACCATTTATTGAGATTTGAGTTAAAAATGACAAGATTAAAAATTCTTTTACTTTTTCCTTTATCTCTTCCATAGAAAATATAAAGGAGGTTATATAAAGTATCAAATTCAAAAGAACAAGTGAGGCACTCAAATTATCAATATAAAAAGAAAAATTTATATTAAAGAATTTTATCCAGGAAAAAGAATAATTATATGGCAAATTCTGGATATTGATAAGAGAAATAAAAAGTGAAATTTGTGAAAGAATGGAAAATATTCCAAAATAAAATAGAATATTCTTAAAACGGGAAGGTATTGAAAAAATTATAAAAAGAGAAAAGATAGGAAAAAATAAAAATAAAAGAAAAGTCATAAAAATGATTATAAAAAATCCCCCGGCCACGACCTACTCTCCCATACCCTTGCGGGTATAGTACCATCGGCCCTGGGCGGCTTAACTTCCGTGTTCGGAATGGGAACGGGTGTTTCCCGCCCGGTATGGTGGCCGGAGGAAGATTTTAATATTAAAAGAAAAAAATAAAAAAAATCAAACATCTTTTATTTTATATTATCTCTTCCCCCTCCTTTTTTATTTTTATTTCACAAATACTATTTTTGCTTTCTTTTCCCCCTGTTTTCCTTTTAAGGAGACAAAATATATACCCGGTTTTTTAAAGTTAACAGGAATTTCATAAATTCCTTTTTCAAACTCTTTTTCTTTTTCCATTAAAACCTGTCCGGAAATATTCCTGAGATTAATGAATACCTTCTCTTTTTCAGGAATTGAGATTATAATTTTTGGTATAAGATGAGAATTGTAAACTATTTTTAGAGCATAAGGAGTTTCTGATATCTCTTTTTCTTCCTTTTTGACTGCAGCATAAAATCCTATTATCTTTGCTATTGTATCCTGATAGGTTGTATAGTTCGTTTCAGACACCCAGTATGTATAATAACCGTTCCATGGTCTTGGGTCAAATTCAACTGCCCTGCCATTCCAGAGTCCAAGAGGATTATAATTTATTCTATGTCCTGGAACAATTTGCCCTGTGGTTCTATTTATTTCCATCAAAACAGTGGAATCCAATTGTGAAGAGCTTGACCAGAATGTTGCAACATGTAAAAGTGAGCCACCATTCGGTCCATTTGGTTCAAAAGCAAGGCATCTTGGTCCATAAAGGGTTGAATAAGGAACATTGAATTGGCTTATAACCTGTCCTGTATTAGGATTAAATTGATAGATCTTGTTTGCGTCCCTATCAGCACACCATAGATTTCCATTTGTTGGGTCATAAGCAAGTCCTGTTGGGTATTGTGTTGCAGGAGAATTAAGTGTTTGAATAAGTTGTCCATTATCAGGATTTATCTTATAAATTTTCTTTCCGGGTATTTCATGAAGCCATATATATCCCCCACCATAAGTTATATCACTGCAGGAATCAGCAGGTGCAGCAAATGAACCAATAAGTGTTAATTCATCAGGATGGAGAATATAAATTGTTGAACCATAATATTCTGTCATATAGAGTCTATTCCTCTGTGGGTCATAAGCAAGTCCATAAACAAGTGCATCAGTTCCAACACCAGGGGCAGGCTTGATTATTATAATTGTTCCAGGTGCCATTCCAATTGTTTTTGAGAATGGTCTATCAGCAACATATCCACCTGAACCTGTTATATGATATGTAAAATTAACAACATGTCCTGCTGGTGTATTCTGTGCTGCCTTTAAGACAAATGGGGTTGAATTTGATGTATCATTTTGAGCAAGGTATCCATGATAAAATACCGAATCACTTAAAAGAGTTACATATGGGCTTGTAAATCTTAAAATACCTTTAACAGAATCAATTGGTGCACCACCTGTATTTTTAACCTGAACTGTTAAATTAATTGTTTCACCTGGATCCCATATTCCATTGTTATTCTGGTCAGTAAAGGGTGTTTTTGAAACAATAACATAGGGGACATTTCCTCCTGGCGCATTCAAAAGTGACTGGTATACATTTAATCTTCCCCATCCATAATTGTTGTTAGGATAAGGTGCTCCTTGAGAAGGTTTATCAGAATAGTCTAAAAGTAAATTATAAATTGTTGGAACATCAAGGGTTGGATTTTTCTGCATAATTATTGCAATTGCTCCTGCAACATGTGGGGTTGCCATTGATGTTCCACTGTAAGCGGAATAACCACCTCCTGGCACAGATGAAGTAACATTAACTCCAGGAGCAGATATATCAGGTTTTGTTAGGTTCCAGTCAGATCTCATCCAGTACTGAGTGTTATTCCATGGTGACTGGTTTGGAGCAGGTCCTCTTGAAGAAAAATTTGCAATGTTATCAGAGGCATCAGTTGCACCAATACCTATTACAATTGGGAAATTGCCAGGTGTTCCTGCTGTTCCAGCACCAGGTCCTGAGTTTCCATTTGCAAATACAGGAAATATTCCAACATTTCTCCAGTTTAAACAATCCTGCCAGAATTCTAAGGAAGTTGTAGCAGTTGAACCCCATGAGTTTGAAGATGCAACAATATCCACTCCACCACTTTTCCAATCAGCAATTTTCTGAAATCCAGCATGGATTGCAGAAGAAGGACATGAACCTGAAGCATTACATATCTTGCATGTAACAAATTTTGCACCAGGAGCAACTCCTATGTCGTTTGTAAATGGTCCGTTACCATCACCACCTAAGATAGTTCCCATTGTATGTGTTCCATGTCCATGGTCATCATATGGGTTTGGTTGATTATTTACAGGGTCATACCAGTAAGGTGAAAGCCATTTACCTTGAAGTGCAGGATGGTTCACATCAACACCTGTATCCATATGTCCTACTATTATACCATCACCTGTATAGCCTACATTCCAGCAGGAATCTGCTTTTACTTTTGTTATATTCCATGTTGGTGTAAGTGGAGTTATTTCTTCAGAAGGTCTAACTTCTTCAAGTTGTATTATAAAATCTTCAATTATGTATTCAACATCTTCTCTTTTAGCAATTGCCTCTATTACTTCTTTTGTCGCCTTTAGATAGAATCCATTGAAAATCCAGTAAGGATTTAAATCAGAAAATTTCCCTTTAAAGTTATTCTTTATATAGTTGAGTATATCCCTTTGTGAATTTTCTGAGAAACTCTTTAGAAATTCAACATATTCTTTTGGCTTTAATCCTTTTATTGCTTCAAAATCTGGCTTTTCACTAAGATGTACAAGTACCCCTATCTTTTCATCCGGTCCTGTATTCTGCATGATTTCCTTAAGGGATGGCATTATTTTATCCATCCCCATATTTATTACCATAACAAGGACTACACCCGCTACCATACTCATTTTTACATCACCTCCTCCATTTTACTAAATAAAATATAGATAAAATTAAGAAAAATATTATACAGTTTTTTAATTTTTTTGTCAAGTTGAAAAATAAAATTTTTAAACTTTATACTTTAATTTCTTTTGGAGGGATTATGATTGAAATAAGGTTTCATGGAAGAGGTGGACAGGGTGCTGTTATTGCTTCAAAGATTCTTGCAGTTTCTTTATTTAAAGAAGGTAAAAGGGTTCTTGCATATCCACAGTTTGGAGTTGAAAGAAGAGGAGCGCCTGTTCTTGCTTTTTTAAGAATACAGGAAGAAGAGGAAGAAATAATTCTGCGTTCAGGGATTTATAATCCTGATCATGTGATTGTTCTTGATCCTGTTTTGATGCAAAGAATAAATGTTTTTGAAGGGCTAAAAGAAGGCGGCTCTCTTCTTATAAATTCAAAATCTATGCCTTCAGAAATTAAAGCACCTTTTAAATTGAAAATTGCAACAGTTGATGCAAATTCTATTGCTATTAAATACGGGCTTGGTTCAAAAACAGAGCCCATTGTAAACACCGCGATTCTTGGAGCATTTATAAAAATCACAAAATTATGTAAAGTTGAGAATTTACTTAAAGCAATTGAAGAAGAAATTCCTGTAAAAATTGAAGAAAATAAAAAGGCTGCTCTGGAAGCATTTGAAAAAGTTTTTTTAAAGGAGGAATAAATGAATGAAGAAAAAATTAGATTTGAAAACTTAAAGGATTATCCGGATATACCGATTTCAACAGCAACAACAAAACATAATAAAACAGGAAGTTGGAGAAATTTAAAGCCTATTATAAAAGATAAATCTGCTCCCTGCTCAAAAGCATGTCCAACAAATACTTTAATTCCTGAATATTTTAATTTTTTTATTGATAAAGATATAAAACAGGCAGGGAGGATTTTAACTTTACATAATCCATTTCCATCAATAACAGGGAGAGTCTGTCCTGCCTTTTGTCAGACCGCCTGCAATAGAAGAAAATTTGATGAAAGAATATCAATAAGGGAGATTGAAAGAGTAGTGGGTGATTTGTATTTATCTTACAAAATTGAGCAAAAGCCAAAAGAAGAGAAGAAGAAAAAAGTGGCAGTTGTTGGTGCAGGTCCTGCAGGTCTTTCCTGTGCTTTTTATTTAAGAAAAACTGGTTATAAAGTTATAATTTTTGAAAAAGAAGAAAAGGCAGGAGGCATTTTAAGATATGGGATTCCTGAATATAGACTACCAAAAAAGGTGCTTGATAAAGAGATTGAAATTCTTGAAGAAATGGGTATTCAGTTTGAATTTAAAAAAGAACTTGGGAAAGATATAAATGTTTACGATTTAAAAAAGGAGTTTGATGCAGTGTTTATAGGGATAGGTGCCCATGTTGAAAAGAAAATGGGGATAGAAGGGGAGGAGAATTTCATTTCAGGTTCTGAATTTTTAAAAGAAGTTTCTCTTGGAAAAAGAGAGCCACCTGGTAAAAAAGTTGGGGTTATAGGTGGTGGCAATGTGGCAATGGATGTTGTAAGGACGCTTTTAAGGATGGGAGCAGAGCCTATCCTTCTTTATAGAAGAACAGAGAATGAAATGCCTGCATTAAAAGAGGAGATAGAAAAAGCAAAAGAGGATGGAATAGAGTTTAGATTTCTTATATTACCTGTAAAAGCAAGGAAAGAAGGTGATAAGATAATTTTAACAAATATAAAGATGAAGCTTGGTGAACCTGATAAATCGGGAAGAAGAAGACCTATCCCGATTGAAGGTTCAGAACAGGACGAAGTTTTTGATGCGGTGATAACTGCAATAGGTGAAGAAAGCGATAGAAGTGTTATCCCTTCTGAAATTCTTGGAGAGGATGGATGGGTATATGCAGATAAAAGGACTGGTGCAACAAAAATAGAAGGTGTTTTTGCAGGAGGCGATTTTGTTCAAGGACCTTCTACTGTTGTTGAAGCCTTTGGATGGGGAAGGAAAAGTGCAGAAGCAATAGACAGATATTTAAAAGGAGAGGATATTTTAAAAGCAGAAGCACCTCTAAAAACAGTTTCATTCATGCAAATTCAAATGGAATATTTTGAAAAGAAAAGTGCTTTAAAACCCAAAGAACTTCCCCCTTCTGAAAGAGCAAGATCTATTGAAATAGAGGAAAATTCTGGGTTTACAAAAGAGGAGGCACTTGAGGAAGTTTTAAGATGTTTTTCCTGTGGTATATGTAATTCCTGCGGAATATGTTATTCCTATTGTCCAGATGCAGCAATATTATGGATAAATGAAAAACCCGAAGTTGACTATGATTATTGTAAAGGATGTGGAATATGTGCTAAGGAATGTCCAAGAGGAATTATAACAATGGTTGAGGAGGGATAAATGAAAAATTTGAAAGTTATAATGGGTAATCATGCTTTATCTTATGGTGCAAAACTTTCAAGGGTAGAGGTGATTTCTGCATATCCTATAACTCCACAGACTCAGGTTGTTGAACTTCTTTCAGAAATGGTTGGAAGTGGTGAACTTGATGCAAAATTCGTTAATGTTGAATCAGAGCATTCAGCGCTTGCAGTTTGTATAAGTGCATCAATAGCAGGTGCAAGAGCATTCACTGCTACATCAGCTCAGGGACTTGCTTTAATGCATGAACTTCTCCACTGGGCAGCCTCTGCAAGAACCCCTATTGTTATGGGTGTTGTAAACAGGGCAATGGCAACCCCATGGTCAATATGGACTGATCAAAACGATTCTCTTTCACAAAGGGATACTGGTTGGATGCAAGTTTATTGTGAATCAAATCAGGAGGTTCTTGACAGTGTTATTTTAGCATATAAAGTAGGGGAGAAGGTTTTGCTTCCTACAATGATAATTCTTGAAGCATTTGTTTTATCCCATACATCAGAACCTGTTGAAATTCCTGATCAAAATATTGTTGACGATTTTCTACCACTCTATGAAAATCCATTTGCTTTAAGTCCTTTAAATCCAAGAGCAATTGGAGCAGTTACCTCACCAGATTTTTACATGGAATTTAGATATAAAATTCAGAAGGCGATGGAAGAAGCAATTGATATTATTAAAGAGGATGGGAAAAGATTTGAAGAAAAATTTGGTAGATACTGGGGGCTTGTTGAATCTTTTTTTGCAGAGGATTCAGAGATAGTTATAGTTTGTGCAGGTGCTTATTCTTCAACAGTTAAATATGTGGTTAAAAAAATGAGGGAAATGGGTAAAAATATCGGCGTTTTAAGGGTAAGGGTTTTTCGCCCATTCCCTTATGATGAGATAAGAAAATATCTTACCGGTAAAAAAGTTATAGTGCTTGACAGGAATATATCTTTTGGTGCAGGTGGAATATTTTTCCAGGAGATAAAATCTGCACTCTTTGGACAAAAGAAAACAAAATGTGCTGGTTATATTCTTGGGCTTGGTGGAAGAGATATAAAACCTTCTACTATTGAAGAAATAGTTTCTGATTTCTTAAAAAGAAAAAAATTTGAGGATGTAATTTTCTGGGGGTTAAAGAAATGAAATTTTATTTTGAAGAAATTAAAGAAACAAGAGGAGAAGAATTTTTAAACCCTGGGATTCTTTCCTGCCAGGGATGTGGTGCACCAATCGCAATGAGACATGTTTTAAGGGCTCTTGGCAAAAATACAGCATTTATAATTCCTGCATGCTGCTGGACAATAATAGATGGTAATTATCCAATGCATTCTTTAAAAATTCCTCTTTTACATGTTGCCTTTGAGACAGCAGCAATTTCTGCAGTCGGGTTAAAAGCGGGCTTAGAAGCAAAAGGATTTAAAGATACGAGTGTTGTTGCCTGGGCAGGAGATGGCGGCACATATGATATAGGGATCCAGGCGTTATCAGGTGCAGCAGAAAGAGGCGATGATATAATCTATATTTGTTATGATAATGAAGCGTATATGAATACTGGGATACAAAGAAGCGGGGCAACACCTTATAAAGCCTGGACAACAACAACCCCTTATTCAAGACCAAATCCAAGACCCAAGAAGGATATAATAGGAATAATGGCTGCTCATAGAATTCCCTATGTTGCAACAATTTCAATTGCCTATCTTGATGATTTAATGAAAAAAGTAAAAAAGGCAAAAGAATTAAAAGGTAAAGGTTTAAGATTCCTTTTAATTTATTCTCCTTGTCCACCTGGCTGGAGACTCCCTTCTTCTGAAATTACGATAAAAATTTCAAGACTTGCTGTTGAAACAAATTTCTTTCCCCTTTACGAAATAGAAGATGGAGAAAAATATACACTGAATTTCATACCAGATAAAAAACCACTCAAAGAATTTATAAAAATTCAAGGAAGATTTAAACATTTAAATGATGAAGAGATAGAAGAAATGGAAAAAGGTGTTCAAAAGAATTTTGAAAGGCTTTTAAATCTTCATAAATTAGCCTATGGAACCTTAGATAACATTCCAAAAGGTTTTTATAAATAATAATGTGGGATACCTTAATATTAAAAGAAAAGGAAATAGAGAAAATTCAAAATATGATAGAAGAATTTACATTAAGAGCGGGTGTATATTCTGCTATGTTAAGCACATTAAGTGGTCAATTAATTGCATCCTCAGGATTTAAAGATACATTCACCTTGCTTGCAATATCCGCCTTATGTGCAGGTATATTTCAGAGCACAAAGGAACTCGCAAGAATTGTTGGAGAGAAAGGATTCAGAGTCTTTTACCAGGAAGGAAAAAAATGGAATATATATTATGCACTCTTAGAAGGGGATTTTTTTCTTGCCGCATTTTTTGATGATAGAACAATTCTCGGAATAGTTGATACACAGGCAAAAAGATTTTTCAAGAAGTTTAACGAAGTTTTAAAGGAGATATATGGCTAACCCAAATCCCAAATATTCTTTTGAAAATTTTTATATATATGAAGGTGTGAAACTTACTTATACTGCATGTGACGCAGTTTTAAAAAATAAAGGTATGTTTAATCCTTTATACATATATGGAGAAGAAGGGATGGGTAAAACACATATTTTGTCAGCCTGTGCAAATTATTTGATTCAAAAAAATGAAAATGTTTTGTTTCTTACACCTTTTGAATTTCAGGAAATTGTTTCTTCATCTAATATTCCAAAAAATTCATGGATAATAGTAGATGATTTTCACGATTTTGTTAAAATGGGTGAAGAAATTCAGAAGTTCTTTTTGATGAACTTTGAGACTTTTCTTGCTCAGGATAACCAGTTTATTTTATCATCTCTTTACGAGATTGAAAATTTCAAAGAACTTATATTACTTTTAAAGTCAAGGCTTTTAGGTGGAATAGAGGTGGGAATTTTACCGCCCGATTTAAATGAAATTCATGAAATTATAAAATTCAAATTACTCAAGAAAGGTGTAGAAATTGATGAGAATTTAATAAAATTTATAAAGATTTCAGAAAAAATAAATTTGAGAAAAATAGAAGGTATAGTTAATAAACTTATTCTTTTAAATATTGTGAAAAAGGGTAATATTGACTATGAGGATATATCTTATACTTTTCAAAAAGGGCAGTATGAGGAAGTTATTTTCCCTGATTTAAGAGAAAAAATTGAAGAAAGTGTTTCACAAATAATAGAAGGAATTGAAAATGCAAAAAAAATAAAAGAGTTTCTTGAAGAAAAAATATACATATGGAGTATGAAGGGTTTTGAAGTTAAAAGACTTGAATCTCTTAGAAATGCTCCCCTTGAAGAAATTAAAAAAGAATACGATAGGTTTGTTGAAGATATTAAAAAACTTGTCGAACTTCAGAAAAAATATGGAGAGATTGGAGGAACTGATGAGGAGATAGAAAGCATGTTATTTGATCCTGATAAAATAGAGGAGATTGAAAAGAAAATGGAGGAACTTGTAAGCAAAAAGGAAGAGAAAATAGAAGTTATAGAAGAAATTCCTGAAATAGTTGTTGGGGAGTTTAATAAAGATGCCTTTGATTTTTTAA
>CBFGJO010000016.1:27937-31532 GCA_965649125.1 Caldifarciminota bacterium
AACAGGTTAAGTAAAGAACCCCCTGGTGTTTTTTCAATAATAAGTAAAGGAAGGAATGGGGTATCTTCTTTACTTAATTACGGATTTAAAATTTTGAAAGAAAAGGAAAAAATATTTTTGAATGAACTCATAAGCAATTTTGATTTTGCCTCAAAGGATATTAAAGATTTTCCTGACCTTGCTGATTATAAATATATATTCATAGATGATTTGCACTCCTTTTTAAAAATTGAAGAAATAGGTAAAAATTTAAGAATACTTTTAAAAAATTGGCTGGAGAAGGGAAAGAAAATTATTATTGGTTCTCATGAAGAAATAGATATTGGAATTCCTATGAAAAAGTTTTATATAAGTTCTCCAACCACTGATGCAGTTGAGAAGATAATAATTCTCTTTTCCTCTTCAAAAGGTAAAATTGTTGAGAAGGAAGCGATGCAAAAAATAATTCAAAGAAGATGGGGGGATTTGAAAGAACTTACAAATTTTTTAAATGAAATTTTTTCATTACCAAAGGAAAGAATTACCTTAGAGGATATTGAGATAGAGAGCCCAAAAGAGAAAAAGGGATTAATTGACGAGATAGATATTGATTTTGTTTTCCTTGAAGAAGTTCTCTGGGAAGAAATATGAAGGGAAGTTTAAAGGAAGTTCCTGTAACAGATGTTTTTCAACTTCTCCATATAGGTAAAAAAACAGGCAAACTTTCAATAACAAATGGAAACGATTTTTTAGAAATATTTTTTAAAGAAGGAATCATAATATATTCTTTAATGGTGAATCGGAAGGAAAAGTTAGGTGAACTTCTTCTTAAGGATAATCTTATAGATGAGAAAACTTTTAATAAGGCGATTTCATTAATGGATCAGGGTTATCCAAATATAGGTTATGTTTTCCGTGATATGGGGCTTGATGAAAAAATTTTAAAAAAATATAAAGAGAAAGAAATAATGGAATATTTGCAAGAAGCAATTTTCTGGGAAGATGGTTTTTTCAACTTTGTTCCTGATGAATACCCTAAGCAAAGGCCTACGGTGGAAATAGACCCTTCACAATTTCTAATAGAATCAATTACAAGGTATGATGAATGGGGAAAGGTTAAGGAGATAATTTATCCTCTTGAAATGGTTCTTATAAAAAATTATTCGGTTATTTTACCTTTGAATGAAAAAGAAAAAATAATCTATGAAAAAATAGATGGAGAAAGAAATGTAAAAGAAATAATTGAGTCTTCCGGACTTAAAACCCTTGAGGCTGCTGAAATCTTACAATCTCTTATTACAAAGGGGGCTGTTAGAAAACATACCCCATTTTTAATTCCGAGAGAGTCCCAAAGGGAAAAAATATTGGAACATTTAAATCTTGGTATGGCATTTTTGAAAATAAATCTTTTACAGGAAGCAGAAAGGGAATTTAAAAAGGTTATAGAAATGTCACCAAATTCTCCGGAGGGTTATTTTTTTATGGGTGTCCTTGAAGTATATAAAGAAAATTATGAAGTTGCAAGAAAATTTTTTGAGAAGGCAAAAGAGATTGCTCCAAATAATAAAAAAATAATTCACAATATTGCCTTCGTATGTTATAAATTAAATGATTATGAATCTGCTAATAAGTTATTAGAAGAAATAAAGGATGAAAAGGATAAAAAATTTTTGCTCTTAAAAGGAATTATTGAATATAGTAGGGATAATATTGAGGTGGCAAAAGGATATTTTAAAAAAATGATAAAAGATTTTCCTGATTTAAAAACATCCTTTCTATATTTTGCATTAATATACATTAAAGAAAAAAAATATTTGAATGCCCTTGAAGTCTTAAATTTAGTTGAGAAGACTCAGCCAGAAAATAAAAATTTATTAATTTTAAAAGGGTTAATTTCCCATCTTATAAAAAAATATGAAGATGCTATAAGAGTTTTGAATAAAGCCATCTCTATCTATCCTGATGAATGGAGATTCAATTTTTTACTTGCAGAAACATATTACCAGGTTCAAGATGTTCAAAATGCTATTTTACAATATGAAAAGGTGGTTCAGAAAATAAAACATTTTAAATCTCTTTTCAGGCTCGGAATTCTTTATTTAAGAGAAGGGATGAGAGAAAAGGCACTTACTTTTTGGAAAGAGGCTGAAAAAATTGATCCACAAAATAAACTTTTAAGAAGAAATATTGAACTCCTTGAAAAAAGTTTGAAACATGGAGGACTTTAAATACCTTGAACTTATTAAAAATTTTATTAAAAGAAAAATGGGAATAGACCTTTCATCTTATAGGGAAAGTTATCTTTTAAGAAGGATAAAGATAAGAATGGTAAAAACTCGCTGTGAGACATTATCTTCCTATTATACTTTACTTTTAAAAGAAGAAAAAGAACCCCAAAATCTTATAGATACAATTGGAATAAATGTTTCAAAATTTTATAGAGACAAGGATGTTTTTGAAAGAGTTAAAAATGACATTTTACCTCATTTTAAAAATAAAGACTTTATAAAAATATGGAGTGCAGGATGTGCAAAGGGTGAAGAGGCATATACCCTTTCAATTCTTTTTTTGGATCAGGGTTTTAAAAATTTTAAAATATTCGCAACAGATTTTGATTCTGAAATTCTGGAAATGGCAAAAGAAGGGGTTTTTGATGCAAAGGAGTTTGATGAATTTCCTCTTTATTTGAAGATTAAATATATTGAAAAATTAAATAATGGCAAATTTAAAGTAAAGGATTTTGTTAAAAAACATATAGAATTCAGAATCCATAATCTCCTCTCTTTACCCTTTGAAAATGATTTTGATATTATTCTCTGCAGGAATGTTTTAATATATATGCAGAAAGAGGCACAGAGAAAAGTTTTTGAGAACCTGACTTTTTCTCTAAAAAAGGATGGTATACTTATTTTAGGAAAGGTGGAGATGATTCATCCCGATTTTGAAAAATTTTATTTGCCTTTAAATATGAAGGAAAAAATTTTTAAAAAAATAATATGAAAACAATTTATGAAATCTATTTTGTGAAGCCATCCTCAGTAGACTATTTTTCAAAAATAGGAAATTTTATTGAAAAGGTAAGAGAAAACAAAATAAATCATCTCCTTCTTTCTTTTTATACAAAGAGAGTTGAGGAACTACTCAAATTTAATCCTTCTTTTGAAAAAGATTTTTTTAACTGGGGTAAATTAAAAAAGATCTCATTCCCTTTAATTTATAAAAATTTTGATTTTTCAAAGATGCGTGTTGTTTCCCTTATAAGATTTTATGAGATGGCAAAAAGAATTTCTTCAAGAATAGACGGAGGAATTTATATATTTCTTTCAGATAAAATCTTTGATTTAAGCGAAATTTCTGAAGAAATTTTTGAACTTGGTTTTGATAAATTTATTTTTTTTGATAAAGATTATCCTGAATTCTCAAAAATAAAACTTAAAAATGGAATAATAAAGGTTTATAATCCATTAGGTAAAAAAAATACAAGTTCTCCATACAAAATGATTTTTAAAGAAGAGATTGATAAGAATAAAGAAAAGGATGTTATTTATATTAATTCTTCCCCTGAAGAATTTTTCTACTTAACTGAAAAGTACTTTGAGAATTCCGAAAATTTCTG